>NZ_CP049298.1:2400000-2700000 GCF_011058315.1 Chryseobacterium sp. POL2
GTTCGAAGAAAATTATTCTGAAGCTGGGCTTGTAGTAGTGGATGAAAATGCAGTTAGAACTAATGCTGACTTAGAAATGTCAATTAAAGGTCTATATGCGAAATTATCTAGTTCTAACGGTTTCGGTGGAGATCATTTCACTTACCAAGAACTTACAGGAGATATTGGATTCGTTTCTCAATCTAACTCTGGTTATTTTGTGGGAACAAACGGTGGAACACACATCCAAGTTGATGGTGGCGCCGGCGGAGGACTTTGGGCAACTTTTTACAACACAATTGCTAATGCTAACTTCGTACTAAGTTTTGAAGGTAAGCTTCAAGAAGATGAAAATGCAATTCATAAAAATGAAGAATTATTTGCTCATGCAAAAATTATTAGAGCATATAACTATTTAGCATTATTAAGCTATTTTTCACCAAATTACGGTGAGGGAGATCAAAGTCTTGGGGTGCCTTATTCAACAGTTTTTGATATCAAGGCTAAATTACCAAGAGAAACTGTTCCTACAGTAATTAATAATGTTATTTCAGAATTAGAAGGCGTATCAGCATATTTTGAACAAAATGGTATCAGCGAAGGAATTTATGATTTCAAAAGATCATTTAGTCCACTTGCAGTTGAAATGCTATTGGCACGTGCTTATTTATTCAAAAAAGACTATCCAAAAGCTGAGTACTATGCTCAGAAAGTTATCGACGATACCAATATTCCTTTCTTATTGAGAAAAGATGTTGCACAATTCTTTATTAATGGAGAAGAAGCAGCTTATGAAACAATTTTTCAATTGGAATTTAACTCCGTTACACCGCAAGGTTTAACAGATTATTGGGGAACCAATGCGAGATACAAGCAAAACTTTATGGCGCGAAAATTCTGGGAGGCTTCAGGACTTAAAGTTCCTACTAATAGCGCAAAACGTGATGCAAGAGCATTCAGTTGGTATATGACCAATAATATTGTAACAGGATATCCAGATAATCCGAAACCTATCGATGTAAGAAAATACTTATCAGGATCGAGAGATTTAATCCAGCTAAGAAAGTCTGAAGCAGTTTTCATAAAGGCGGAAGCACAGTTTCATTCTAATCCAAGCTTAGCTTCTCAAACGGTTACTAATTGGGTTAAAGAATACCGCTTCCCAGACTATGTGCCAGCGGTTACATCAGGCCCAGGTGTTTTGGATGAAATCTTAACACAAAAAGCTATGGAGTTTTTCCTAGAAGGTCTTCGTTTTTCTGATTTGAAAAGAAATAACAGAGCGGTTGTTAAGTATCAAACAAACTCTATGGGACAACCATTAACAGAAATACCAGTTGGAGATAGAAGATTTATTTGGCCAATTCCATTTAGTGAAATCCAAAACAATCCAAATATTACACAAGCTCCTGGATACTAAATTATATTAATTCGGAGTAATATTATATTACTCCGAATTAAAAAAAATATTTATATTTGAATATCATTTAAAATTTATTATTATGAAAAAATTATTACTTTCTTTATCTGCTTTAGCAATCGGAGGTTTATTACAAGCACAAACCCCAGGATGGGATGGGATGCAAACAGGTGCGCCATCTTTGCATTACCCATATGCAATGTCTGTTATTGATGCTAACACAGTTTGGTTTGCAGATCATGCAATAAGCAGTGCTCCGGACCAAGGGAAATATACAACAAAAACTACGGATGGTGGTGCAACATGGACGAATATCGCAATAACAGGTATTCCTAGTGCGGCTACTTTAGGTGACTTTAGTGCAGCTTCAGCTACAACTGCTTGGGCTGTTTCCTCTGGCTCTGGATCACAAAATGGTGTTTGGAAAACAACAAATGGTGGTACATCTTGGACTAAGCAGACTTCTGCTGCTTACGGAGGCCAATCATTTGCTAACATCGTTTATTTCTGGGATGAGAACGAAGGTATCTCCGCTGGTGACCCTGTAGGCGCTAATTTTGAAATGTACAAAACTACTAATGGTGGTACAAACTGGACAAAAATAACGAATGCACCTGCGCATGCTGGTGATTTCGGTTATACGCATATTAGATTTGTTACAGGTAATAATATTTGGATGGGTACAGATACAGGACGTGTATTATATTCTCCAGATAAAGGCGCTACTTGGCAAACATTCCAGTCACCAGCATTAGACTTTGGTGGTGTTACTACAGCTGGAAGTTTCGCAAACATGGCTTTTAAAGATGCATCAAATGGTCTTCTTCAAACGAATGATAGTGGGGTAGTTGGTCTTTGGAAAACTTCTGATAGTGGAGCGAATTGGACTGAGGTGTTCCCACAAGGAAACTTCAATGGAGAAAATATCGCTTATGTGCCAGGTACAGCTAATACTTATGTAAGTACAAGTGGAGACGGAGCTTCTTATTCTCTTGATGGTGGAGAAAACTGGGTAGATATGGAGTTCCCTGCAGGGGAGGCGCCGTATGCTGGTGCAGTTCAATTTATAAGTCCTACAGTTGGTTATGCTGGAGGGGCGAGCGAGGCTGCTGTTGGAGGCGTGCCTATTAGTGCAATGTATAAATTCAGAGGACAATTCTTAGCAGTATCAGATGTTAATGCTTCTAAAGCTAAATTAACAATTGCTAATAACCCTGTAGGTGATAAAGTTGAATTAAAGTCAACTAAAGAAATTGTTACTGCAACAGTAATTGATATGGCTGGAAAAGCTATAAAAAGAGAAAATGCAGCGTCATTCAATGTTTCTAATCTATCAAAAGGAACTTATATTATCCAAGTTCAATATAAAGACGGAAGTTTTGAAAACACTAAGATGATTAAGAAATAATTTAATTATTTATAACACACGAGCCACCAAATTAGTAATTTGGTGGCTTTTTTATTAAATATTTATGTGTTAAATTTTTGGATATGTTAAATATTATTAACATATTTGCGCCGAGTAAATATTAAATAGTGTTAATATGAATGTAAAATTAAAAGTGTTAACTGCTGGGGTGTTGTTTTTTACAGGACAAGCAGTTTTTGCACAACAAAAAGCAAAAGATACGGCTACAACCTCAATAGAAGAAGTCGTTCTAGTTGGTTATGGAAAACAGAAAAGAACTGATGTAACAGGATCAATTACTACAGTTAAGTCAGAAGCTCTTCAAGAGCAGCCAGTATCGTCGGTTGAGCTTGCATTGCAAGGTAAGGCACCAGGTGTACAAGTTGCAAGTACTGGAGGAAGAGCAGGGAATACTACTAAGATTAGCATTAGAGGGAATGGTTCTTTAAGTGCTTCAAATAATCCATTATACATTATTGATGGAGTTCCCCAAGAATCTATGGGTAATTTGTCTCCTGACGATATAAGTAGTATGCAGGTTTTAAAAGATGCAGCTTCGAGTGCTATTTATGGTTCAAGGGCTTCTAATGGTGTGGTTTTGATTGAAACAAAAGCAGGACGATATAATGGAAAACCAACAGTTTCTTTCTCTAGTTCTTATGGTATTCAAGAGATAATTAAAAGACCTGATCTGTTAAACGCTGAACAATACAGACAAGTACATGAAGCAGCAAGATTGAATTATCTTAGTGATATTCAAAAAGGAATTTTAGCATCTCCTGCTACTGGATCAGTAGGGTATTTAGGACTTAATAATCCAATGACGGATACTGGAATTAATACTAATTGGATGGATTATGTATTAAGAACTGGGGTTATTACAAATAATCAAATTAGTTTTACTGGCGGTACAGATAAATCGAAAATGTATTTGTCAGTATCTCATATTGATCAAGAAGGTATTATCCAACAAGATAAATATCAGATAGCAAGAGTTAGATTGAATGTAGAGCAAAAGATGACAGATAAGTTTAAAATAGGAATGAATTCTTATTTTACATATACTAGTTCTAATCCAATTGCTGATGATAACAATACTTACCAACCGTGGAGTAATGCTATGAATGCGGCTCCAAATCAAGCTGTATATGGTGCCGATGGTAGACCTAATAGGAATCTTAATACGAACAATCCTTTATGGGCTTTTGAAAGACAAGTTAGTGATAAATGGCAGAATATCGGAGCTAATTTCTTTGCTATTTACAACCCAATTAAAGAAATTACCTTAAAAACTTCCATTAGTGGAAATATTGCTTCAAATCGATACAATAGATTTGATGCGCCAAGTACAAGAAGAGGAGAGAAAGAAGGAAAACCATGGGGTTATGGATATTATAGTACGCAAAATAATAGAGATTTTTTAATTGAAAATACAGCGTCCTATGATAAATCTTTTGTAGATAATAAATTGAAGCTTAATGTTTTGGTTGGACAGTCATTTCAACGTTGGGAATATGAAGATTCTTATGTAGCAGGGGAGAACTTTCCGTCGGATAATTTACCATGGTTAATATCTGCAGGAACTATAAACCAAGGAAGAAGTTATTTCACTGCAATGTCTTTAGCCTCGTTCTTTGGTAGAGCACAAATAACTTGGGATAATAAGTATAATTTAATGTTATCAACAAGATATGATGGGTCCTCTAAATTTAGAAAAGGAAATAAGTGGGGTAATTTCCCAGCAGCATCCATTGGGTGGACTGTGTCAAATGAATCTTTCTTTAATGTACCTGCAATTAATGAATTTAAATTGAGAGCGTCTTATGGATTTACTGGAAATCAAACAGGAATTAGTTATGCCGCTGGACAAAATCTTATTTCGGGTGGACAAAATCATAATCAAAACCCTGGTTTAGCCGTAACTGATTTATACAACCCAGATTTGAAATGGGAAAAAGGAAAATCTATAGATGCAGGATTTGATTTATCAATGTTCAATAGAAGACTAAATCTAACAGCAGATTATTATGATAAAACGACAAATGATTTGTTATATAGAATGCCTGTAGGTCAAGAAAGTGGATTTTTAAACCAACTACGTAACGTAGGTTCTATTAACAATAAAGGTTTTGAGGTAGCCTTAGATGCTAAAATAATTAAGGGTTCTATGTTTACATGGGATTTTGGAGCTAATTTCTCATATAATAAGAATACTGTAGAAAAAATTGGAACTAAAGCTGGTCAATATACAACTGGATTTGTTTCTATCGTTAAAGAAGGCGAGTCTCTGGGATCATTTTATATTCTTGAATCTTTAGGAGTTGCAAAAGAAACTTATCAATATAAAGATGCTACTGGTAAAGTTACTAAAACAGTACAAGCTGGAGACATGATTTATAAAGATGTTAACGGTGATGGTATTATTAATAATAATGATAGACAGGTCTTCAGTGGAGGTATTGCGCCAATGTATGGTGGTTTAAATACAAGAATTGCTTATGGAATTGTTGATTTATCAATTAATGCACAATACTCTATCGGGAAAAAAGTATATGCGATGTACAAAGAGAAAAGTGTTAGTGGTGCAGCAACAGGTTATCCCTCTTTCTCAACCAATATGATAGGTGAACAAATGGATTATTGGACACCAGAGAATACAGATACTAATGTACCTCGTCCACATTTGGCTAGTGCTACTTCATCATGGAATAATCAAAAGTCTACAAGATTTTTAGAAAATGCAGACTATTTAAGAATTACTGATATTACTTTAGGGGTAAATCTTAAAAATGAACATTTAGGATTCATTAAATCAATGAGAATTTATGCTCAGGTTAGAAATGCATTTACTTTTACGAAATATAGCGGATTAGATCCTGAAACTTATTATGTGGATCAAACTGTTGGTTCTTCACAAACTACCACTGATACAACTAAGATATCTTCTGGTGTAGACATCAACGGAATTCCAAATGTTAAAATTTATAGTTTAGGACTAAATGTTAACTTCTAAAATTAATTAAAATGAAAAAATTAAGTATATTACTATTGTCATTTGGTTTACTTTTTACTTCATGTGAAAAAGAACTAGACATTAAATCTGAAGTTGCTTTGGATGGAAATTCTTCACTGTCTTCGTCAGATATTGATAAAATATTAACAGGAACCTATAAGAAAGTAATGGAGCCAAGTAATTATCCTTACTTTAACGTTATGGCCTCAGAAATTATGGGTGATAATTATAAACCATTCAAATTTCAATTTATTCAAATACAATATCTTTCTGAACATACTACACCGCCAGATGATATTATGCTAAGTTATTTTTATAAAGATTTCTATGCGGCTATCATGAGAGCACATACTGTACTTAAAGTACCAACTGCATCTAATTCTCAAAAAGGAAAAGCAAGATATGTAAGAGCATTAAGTTATTTAAGACTTTATGATTTATTCGAAGGCGTTCCGGTAGTAGATGAGAATTATGATGGTTCTCCAGTTAAGGCTAATACTCCCAAAGAAGTTCTTAATTTTATTATTGAAGATTTGAAGTATGCTAAAGCTAATATTGAACCAATCAATGTGGGGAACCAAGATTCAAAACTAACTCCAACTAAAGAAGCGGCATCTGCTTTGTTAGCTAGAGTATATAGAATGAACGGTGATCTTGCTAGTGCAGGTGTTGAAGCTGAAGAACTAATTAAAAGTGGTAAGTTTGCTATATCAGATAATCCTAAAAATAATGATAATGAGGTAATCATGAAGTTTGCTGGTAACTTAGCAGAAGCTAATGGTTCATGGGGTTGGATTATGAGCTACGATGCTAGAACTTGGAATTGTTTCGGTGTGTCAGATCAAATTATTGCTTTATTAGGGCAAGATGACACTAGAAGAGTTCTTTTCGATATTGATGAAGCACCACAAACAGGAAATTTCATTTTTTCTAATAAATATTCAAGAGCTGATGATTCGGATTTATTGATTTCAAGAATTCCAGAGATGTATCTTATCTCTGCTGAGGCTGGTAATTCAGCTAGATTGACTGAACTTCAAAGCAAAAGAAAATCATCATTGTCTTTAGATGACGAAAGAAGATTGGAATTGTCTTTCGAATGGGTAAGATGGTCTGATCTAAAATTGAAAGGGGAACCATATAAATTGCCTTTCCCACAAGGAGCTATGGATGCTAATGATTTATTAGGTAAATAATAAAAATTATCATTATTAAAAAGCTGCCTTTCAATTTATTGAAAGGTAGCTTTTTTTGTTGCTATCTTTACTTTAAAATTTTTATTATAAGGAGTTTTTAAGCATTCATAAAAATCCGTTACTTTTGTATTTCAAAACTTTCGAATGAGATACATTCTTTTAGCATTCCTTTTTGGTGTTCAGTTTTTGTCTGCGCAGATTATAACCAGCAAAGACGGCACAAAAAAAAGCGAAGATACTTTGGTTGTGGTTTCGGGCACAAAAGACTCGCTGGAAATTTTTAAACCAACAATTAATGATTACTTGTATCAAACACAGTTTTCACAAAAGAAACTTTTTGATACAAGCTTTTCTATTTCGCGATCCTATGCGTTTACCCAATTCAATAACCGCGATAACTTCGGGAAAATTCAGTTTGTAAATATAGGTTCGGGTTTTCAACCACTGATTTTTGAAACCAATAAAGAGCAAAATCTTTCGGTGCTTCCTACCAACAAATCTTTTTTTATTTTAGGAGCCGATGCTATCAAATATTATGATGTCAAAACGCCAACAGCAACGTTTGTCTATCACAATGCGATGCGAAATGGCGCAGCATTGAGTTCAACTTACACGCAAAATGTAGGAAAAAATTTCAATTTTGCGATAGAATATATGGGATTGCGCTCTCAGGGTTTGTACAGAAATAGTTTGGCAGCGTCAAACAATAGCATATTTTCTGCGCATTACAAATCCAAAAATGAAAAATATGAAGCCTTCGCGCATTACATTCATCAAAATATAAACAATGAAGAATATGGTGGGATTGCAGATATAGACGTTTTTCTTAGTGGAGATTCTCGTTTTAAAAACCGCCAAAATTTGGAAACCAATCTCAGTGATGTGACTTCCAGATTGTATTACAGACGCTATTATTTCAGTCACGAGTTTGCGCCTTTGGATCCTGCAAAATATCCTTTTAAACTTAGACATACGATCTCGCATCAGGGCAACAAATATTATTTCAGTCAAGCTTCAGTACATCCTTTCCTTGGAGACGATGTTATTAATGGTTTTGCCTTGTCGTCCAAGAAATATTCTGATAACTTGAGTAATACCTTCAGTTTAGTTTGGGATAAAGAAAACTTCAAATTGGATGCAGGTGTTCGTCATCAAAACATCACTTTTGGGAATCTTTATCCTTCCGACTCATTGGCCATTCCAGGTACTTTGAAGGAAAACAGGTTCGGTGCTTTAGGAAATTTGGAAATCAAACTTTGGAATCGTTTTCAATTAAAATCTTTTCTTGAATTTTCTAACGGTAATACATTCGGGACTTTTCTTAAAACGACAAATTTAGTTCAGTTCGAGCCCATTAAAGATTATTTCGTAGATGCCCATTTTAACTTCCAAAGTGCAGTGCCTAGTTTTAATAATTTGTTGAACACCTCGATTTATGGACATTACAATTACTATCTTAATGATTCAAAAAATGAAACAACGACAGAGCTGGGTGCAAAACTCCGTTTAAAATGGTTTGACTCAAATATTTATGTTAATTTGGTACGTGTTGACAATTACGCTTATTTTGATAAAACTGGAAAATCTTTACAAGCGCCGGATGCACTCAATATCACACAAGTTGGTGGAGAAGCGACTTTACGTTACGGAAAATTTAACCTCAATGGTCGATTACATTTCCAAAATGCAATTTCGGGGAAAGATTATTTTCCGATGCCGAGCTTTATAGGCCGCGCTAATTTGTATTATCAAACCAAAGCTTTTAAAGATGCTGCCGAAATACAAGCGGGCATTAAAGTTTATTATTTCACAAAATTTGCATCACGCGATTATTCGCCAGTTCTTAACGAATTTATGCTTCCCAATGACAGAGCTTATTCCATCGGAGGCCAGCCGATTGCAGACGCTTACTTTAATCTGAAAGTGAAACGTATGTTCTTCTATATCGAAGCGCAACATTTTAATACGACATTTTTACAAAACAAATCTTATACAGCGCCATATTTTCCGATTTATGATTTTCGGTTGAATTTGGGAATCGTTTGGTACTTATTTAGCTAAATTCAAGAGGATGAATTTGGATTTTAATCATATCAAAAGTATTCCGCAACTTATCAAAGATTTTCTAAGTGATAATCTAGATTTTGCGGCTTCAAAACCTTTTAGTTTTGAAACAATTTCTCAACAAATTGGAGAAAAAGAAAAATCTTACTCGCCCAAAGTTCGTGAAGCTTTGCATCAAAGTTTGACCAAACAATTGCATAACCAAAATTTGTCATTTTTACAACAACAAAATTTGGATTTGTTAAAGCAAGATAATACGTTTACGATAACAACAGGTCATCAACTGAATCTTTTTACAGGGCCTGTTTTTTTCATTTATAAAATTTTACAAACGATAAAAACGACCGAGGAGCTAAAGAAACAATTTCCAACTAAAAATTTCGTTCCTATTTTTTGGATGGCTACAGAAGATCATGATTTTGATGAAATAGACCATTTCAAAACCGAGCATCATTTTTATCAAACCAAAGCCAAACAAGGCGGTCCAGTTGGACGAATAAAAGTTGAAGATCAATATTTTATTTCCGAATTTGAAAAAGAGTTTAAAGATTTTGTGTTCGGTACGGAGTTAATTTTGATGATGAAGGAAGCCTACAAAGTGGGAAATACCTTCGCGGAAGCAACCAGAATTATCGGACAAAATCTATTTGCAGATTATGGGTTGTTGATGTTGGATGGCGACGACAAAGCTTTGAAAGCCTTAATGATCCCTACTTTTAAAAAGGAATTATTAGAGGAGCAACTTTTTAAAACAACTTTGGAAAGAAGAAATCTTTTAGAAAAAAAATACCATAAAGTTCAAGTAAATCCTCGTGCGATTAATCTTTTTTATCTTTCGGAAACCCGAAATAGAATTGATCGGCAAAATGATAAATTCGTTGTTCTCGACACAGACATCAATTTTACAGAACAAGAAATTTTAAAAGATTTAGAAACGAATCCTGAAAAATTTAGTCCCAATGCGGTGCTGCGTCCTGTTTATCAAGAAAGTATTTTGCCTAATCTAGCTTATGTTGGAGGAAATGCCGAAGTTATGTATTGGCTAGAACTTTCAGATTATTTTGCATCGGTTGATGTGCCGTTTCCAGTGTTGATTCCGCGTAATTCTTTATTGTTTTTAAAAGAAAAAACCTTTAATAAAATTGAAAAACTCAGTTTAAATATTTCGGAGTTTTTTGAAGATTTTGCGAGCATTATAAAAAAACATTTGTTGGAAAATCAAGCTTTACACGAGCTTTTAATATTGCAAGAAGAAGAACTAAAAAAGCGTTTCTCTGTTTTGAAAGAAGAAGCTTGGCAGACCGATGTGACATTTAAAAATTTGGTGGAAGCCGAAGAAACACGACAACTAAAATCTTTGAAAAGAATGCAACAAAGATTGCTTCGCGCAGAGAAAATCAAGCATTCTGAAAAACTAAAACGCTACGAAGATATTTTTCTAGAAGTCCATCCTGGAGGGATTTGGCAGGAACGACAATACAACTTTTCGGTTTTTTATGCGGACGAAGGACCAGATTGGCTAAAATCTTGTTACGAACTTATGAATGTTGAAAAATCAGAATTGATCGTTTCGCATTTAATTTGAAAGCCTTATTTTTGTAAATATTATTTTATAAGATGATTAAGAAAATCTTTGTTTTATCTGCATTAACAACAGTTTTAATTGCAAGTGCACAAGCAACTCACAAAGTCGAACCGAAAGAAACGGCCTATGGTATTGCAAAAAAATACGGACTTAGCTTGGCAGAGCTTTATCAACTGAATCCTCAGATTAAAGAAGGAGCAATTGGTATTGGTGACATGTTAAAGGTTTCTAAATCAGGAAGTCAAAATACATCTGCGGCTACAAAACCCGCAACTACTACCACAGCTTCAAATAAAACAGGAGCAATTATTCTTCAGCCAAAACAAACAATTTATGGTATTACAAAACAATATCATATTTCTGAAGCTGATCTTCGCAAACTAAATCCGAATTTGGATAATCACATGAAGATTGGTGACGAAGTGGTTTTGCCTTTAGATAATATTAAGAAATATGCAGACGGAGCAGCTACAAGCCAAACGTCAACTGTTACAACGACAACAACTTCTTCATCCGCAGGAGAAGCAGATGATTTGTACACGATTAAAGAAAAAGATAATTATTATAAAATTTCGAGACAGTTCAACATTACGCAAAAACAATTGTTTGCTTTGAATCCAGGTCTTGAAGAAAAAGGCCTTAAAGCGGGAGATCATATCCGTATAAAAGGAGATCTTTCTAATTCTACAATTGTAGTTGCAGAAACAAAACCTGTAACCAAAGTAGAAACAACGACCGCCAGCAATAATACTGTAGCTACAACCACAGAAACAACAACGTCAACTACGAGTACGGATGACTATATTACATACACCGTGAAAAGTGGTGATACGGTTTTCGGAATTACAAATAAATTCAATGTCGATCTTAATGAATTGTTGGCACTCAACCCAGATTTAGTCAATGGACTTCGTGCGGGAATGCTTTTGAAAATTAAAAAGCTAGACCCAATGTATTCAAAAAAAAATGGCGATAACCTGAATGTGGTTTTGATGTTACCATTTGGTTTTGATGCTAATGATAGCAAATATAGATCGATGGCTTTGGATTTTTTGACAGGAGCAAAACTAGCCGTAGAACGTAATGTGGCTAAGGGAATGAATCTCGATATCAAAGTTATTGATGCCGGAAACGAAAATACTTTTAAAAATAGCATTTCGCAAATTAATCAAGACAATACAGATTTAATCATCGGTCCTTTTTTCAAAACGAGCGTTATTGAGGTTTTAGAATTTGTAAAAAATAAAAAAATCCCTGTTGTTGCACCTTTTGCAAATTCTGAGGATTTATATAATTACAGCAATTTAATCATTGTAGAAACCAACCACGATGCGTATGTCGAGAGAATGATAAAAGAGGTTGGGCAGGTCTACTCTAATCAAAAAATATATATCGTGGCTGACGATACAAAAGCGAATGCAAACGCTATCAAAACAGGATTGGAAAAAAATCTTAAAAAACCAGAAATTATTATAGTAAATTCGGCTAATGATATTCAGTTGGATCAAAATATGATGACAGGTCAATCTGCGCCAATTATTTCGATTCTTGCTAATGACGAAGATAATGTTGGCGCTGCTTACGCTAACCGATTAATTGCTTTATCCAAAGACGTTGACGGAAACAAAGCATTCAGCATGTTTTATAATTCAGCATTTGAGAAAAAAAGCGACGACTTATCAAAGTCAAGTTTAGTCTATTTGATGGATAAAAAAATCAATACCGAAGGGGCTTTCGAAACCGAAGTTTTGAGTGATTACAAGAAGAAATATTGTAAAACGCCAGGCCGTTATGCAGTTGTAGGATTTGACGTGGTTAACGATATGTTGTCTAGAGAGAACAAAAAAGGAGAAATTTTTAAACAAATTAATAAGTCGCAAACACAATTAGCGACCAAGTTTGAATTCACGAGAATCAAACCAAATGGTGCTTATGTCAACACAGGTTACAGAGTGGTGAGATTGGTGCCTTAATTTTTAAGTATAGGAAAGAGTTAATATATGAAAGCACTTGTATTCCCTGGTCAGGGGTCTCAATATGTTGGGATGGGTAAAGAGTTATATGATGCCCGCAGAGACATCAAAGACTTGATGGATTCTGCAAATGAGATTCTAGGCTTCGATATTCTTAACATCATGTTCGCGGGAACGGACGACGATCTTAAGAAAACTAAAGTTACACAACCAGCTATTTTTATCCATTCTGTGGCAGCGGTTAAAGCGATAGACACATTAGGGGCGCAGATGGTAGCGGGACATTCTTTGGGTGAGTTTTCAGCTTTGGTGGCTAATGGCGTTTTGTCTTTTGAAGACGGTCTAAAATTAGTTGCGGAAAGAGCAGCCGCTATGCAAGAAGCATGCGATGCTAATCCGAGTTCTATGGCGGCAATCTTAGGCTTGGAAGATCAAGTTGTTGAAGATATTTGTCAATCTATTGATGGAATTGTGGTTCCTGCAAATTACAATTGTCCTGGACAATTGGTCATTTCAGGAGAAACAGAAGCAGTGGAAAAAGCTTGTGCCGTTTTGAAAGAAGCAGGCGCAAAAAGAGCTTTACTTTTGCCTGTTAATGGCGCATTTCATTCTCCATTGATGCAACCTGCACAAGAAAGATTGGCGGCAGCAATTGAGAATACAAAGTTTAGAAATGCGACGATTCCGGTTTATCAAAATATTACAATGACAGCAGTTTCTGATCCTGTTGAAATTCAAAAAAATCTTATTGCACAATTGACAGGCCCTGTAAAATGGACTCAAAGTGTGCAAAATATGATTAAAGATGGCGCGGAAATGTTTATCGAAGTTGGACCTGGGAAAACCTTACAAGGTTTAATCAAGAAAATAAATCCTGAAATTTTCGTATCTTCAGCCTTATAATTTAAAAAACTATGAGTCAAATTTTTTCTCGCGGGAAATTATTGCTCACTTCAGAATACGTCGTTCTTGACGGCGCAAAAGCTCTTGCTGTACCAACCAATTGGGGGCAAGAGTTTTTTTTTAAGGAGCAACTAGAAAACAAGCATCAGTTATCTTGGACGGGCAAACATCAAGGCGATGTCTGGTTAACTGCCCAGATTGATTTTAAAGCATGGAAGGTTTTGGAATCTAATAATCCACAAGCGGCCGAGTTTGTTTTAAATACTTTGAGGAATTGTCAAGTTTTGGGTTCTAAGAAATTTGATACTAATGAAGGTGTTGATGTGGTTTCTAACCTTCAGTTTCCAGCTAATTATGGTTTGGGAAGTAGTTCTACTTTGATGACGAGTCTTGCAAAATGGACAGACGTTGACGCGTTTAGGCTAAATGCTTTATCATTGGGCGGAAGTGGTTATGACATTGCCATAGCGGAAGCAAATCATGCGATCGTTTTTCAAATCCAGGATTCTGAACCAACTTATGAGCGAATAGATTTTAAACCCGATTTTTTGAAAGATTTGGTTTTTGTTCATCTTAATCAAAAACAAGACAGTCGAGAAGGCATCAGACTTTACCGTTCTAAAGAAAAATCAATGACTTTAATTTCAGAATTTACCCAATTAACGGAAAAGGTTTTAGAAACAAAAAGTTTGACAGAATTCTCAAATTTGATGCAAGAGCATGAAAATTTGTTATCCATTTTTTTAGATAAAAAATGTGTTAAAAAAGAATTTTTTGAAGATTGTCCTGTTTTTGTGAAGTCTTTGGGTGCTTGGGGAGGCGATTTTGTGCTGACTTCAAAATTTGAAGATTATGAAAAATACTTTTCTAAAAAGGGTTTTGAAACAATAATTCCATGGAATGAAATGGTATATTCATAATGTTTAATTAATTTTTTTGAAAACTGACGATTGTCAGTTTATTTAATTTAAAAATATTACTTTAAGGGTTTAAATTTGCAAAAGGTCAAATAATATAGTAATTAGTAAATTATGGAACACATTAAACGCTACCTAGAGCGTAATGGTATCACAACGGACGCAGAGATACTTTACAATCCTTCTTACGAAACACTTTTCCAAGAAGAAATGAATCCTAATAACGAAGGATTTGCTAAAGGAATTTTAACCACAACAGGAGCAGTATCTGTTAACACAGGTGTTTTTACAGGTCGATCACCAAAAGATCGTTACATTGTAAAAGATGCCGCTTCTGAGAACACAATTTGGTGGGATGGTAACATCAACAGACCAACAACAACTGCTATTTTTGATGAATTACTAGGTTTGGTACAGAGAGATATGTCTGGAAGTAAGTTGTATGTTGTAGATACATACTGCGGAACAAATCCAGATACACGTCTTAAAGTAAGATTTATAACAAAAGTGGCTTGGCAGGCGCATTTTGTAACCAATATGTTCATTCGTCCTTCACATTACGAATTAGAGCATTATGGCGAACCAGATTTCTTAGTAATCAATTCTGCAGAAACAGTTAATCCAAATTGGAAAGAGCAAGGTCTTAATTCGGAGGTTTTTGTCATGTTTGATTTAACGAAGAAAATTCAAATCATCGGAGGTACTTGGTATGGTGGCGAAATGAAAAAAGGTATGTTCTCTATGATGAACTATTATCTTCCGCTAAAAGGTATGGCTTCTATGCACTGTTCTGCTAACGTTGGCGAAGAGGGTGATGTTGCGGTATTCTTTGGACTTTCAGGAACTGGTAAAACGACACTTTCTGCTGATCCAAAACGCTACCTAATTGGGGATGATGAGCATGGTTGGGATGAAAATGGCGTATTCAACTATGAAGGTGGTTGTTATGCAAAAGTTATCGACCTTTCTGCTGAAAAAGAACCAGACATTTTTGCAGCTATCAAAAGAGATGCATTATTAGAAAACGTAGTGGTAAAAGACAACGGTGAAGTTGATTTTGCGGATGGCTCTATCACAGAAAACACACGAGTTTCTTACCCAATTTATCATATTAACAAAATTGTTTTACCTTCTAAAGCTGGACACGCTAAGAAGATTATTTATCTTTCTGCAGATGCATTCGGTGTGTTGCCTCCAGTTTCTATCTTAACCGATGACCAGGCGCAATACCATTTCCTTTGTGGATATACGTCAAAATTGGCTGGTACAGAAAGAGGCATTACAGAACCAACACCATCATTCTCTCCAGCATTTGGTGAGGCTTTCTTGTCGCTTCACCCAACAATGTATTCTCATACATTAATTGGAAAAATGAAAGAACATGGTGCCAAAGCTTATTTAGTTAATACAGGATGGAATGGTACAGGTAAGAGAATTTCTTTAAAAGATACAAGAGCTATTATCGATGCTATTATTGATGGTTCTATCGATAAAGCAACTACTGATACAGTTCCTGTAATGAATCTTGAATTCCCAACGGCGCTTCCTAATGTGTCAGAAGGTATTCTGGACCCAAGAGATACTTATGCCGATAAAGCAGAATGGGAAGCTAAAGCTAAAGATTTGGCATCTCGTTATATCAAGTATTTTGAACAATATGCTAATAATGACGAGGCTAAAGCATTAATCGCTAGCGGACCTCAGATCTAATTTTAATTCTTATCTTAAAATAAAATCCCTCACGTTTAGCTCGTGAGGGATTTTTTATGGAATATATTTAATAAGTTTTAAAAAAGTTTTTTTGAGATTCAAAAGCGATGTCTTCGAGATTAATAACTTCTTTTTTAATCCAAATAAAATCAGAAACTTCTTTTTTCTCTAGCTCCGGAACGAACTTTTCATCAACTTCATATTCATAAAATAAATCCAAAGTATTATAGTCGATATCTTTGTAATGATAGACATTGGGAGCGCTTGTTAGGTATTTTAATTTTTTAGTATCGATGTCAAGGTTTAGCTCTTCTTTCAATTCGCGGCGACAAGTTTCTTCTGCGGATTCTTTGGGATCGACAAATCCTCCGCTGAGATCCAACTTTCCGATACTAGGATTTTGATTTCGTTTGGTTAAAAAAATCTCATCACCACAGCGGATGACAACCGCCACGGCTCCAGCGCAATTGTGGTATAATGTATAATCGCATTGTCCGCAACTCCATTTTTTTTCGCCATCCCAAAGTAAGGATTGGTTGCCACATTTTGGACAATATTTTAATTGATTCATATTATAAAGTTTGATTTCTTGGATGATAATTAAGAATGACATCTCTTAATTCTTCAGTTTCCAGTCTGGTGTATATTTGGGTTGTTGTAATGCTACTATGCCCTAGCATTTCCTGGATATAGCGCAAATCTGCACCGTTTTGTAACAAGTGCGTCGCAAAAGAATGGCGAAATGTATGCGGCGAGATGTTTTTGTTAACGCCTGCACGATCGGTTAATTCTTTAATAATTAAAAATACAATAACGCGTGACATGCTAGAACCACGAGAATTAAGGAAAATGACATCTTCAAATTTTTTGTTTATTTTACCTTTGGCGCGGACATCTTTGATGTAGTCCCTCAGGATTGTGGCGGTGTATTCGGCTAATGGAACAAGTCTGATTTTGTTTCCCTTTCCTTGAACTTTGAGATAATGTTCTTTGAGGTTAAGATTAGAAATCTTTAAATCTATAAGTTCCGAAACGCGAAGTCCACAGGCATACAAAACTTCCAGAATGCATCTGTTGCGTTGTCCAAGATCGTTGCTGGTGTCAATAGAGTTTATAATTTTTTCAATATCTTCAAAACTTAGCGTGTCAGGAAGATACAAGCCAAGTTTTGGACCTGTCAACAGTGTCGCGGGATTGTCATTTCGTATTTCGTCTTCTACAAGATATTTAAAAAAAGCTTTTATGGAAGAAATCCATCTTGCTTGCGATCTTTCGCTAATTTTCTTTTTGGAAAGTTGGTATATAAATTCTTGTAAATGATCAAAGCTAATATCTAAAGGCGAGATGCCTTCGAGTTCTGTTTGGGCATATTCTTGTAATTTTTTAATATCCCGTACATAAGCTTCGAGCGTATTGTCGGAGAAGTTCTTTTCAAATTTTAGATAATTCGAAAAGTCGTTTATTTTTTCAGACCAATTCATTATTTGTGTGTTTTATTTGTGTTTTTATTTTAACTCATATAATTTTTCTTCACTTATTTTTAAAATTTCTATTCCTGCGCTTGTTAAAAAATCCAGTCCAGAATTGTCGGAATAATCATTGATATAGACGACTTTACTAATGCCAGATTGTAAAATCAACTTGCTGCATTCTTTGCATGGCGACATTGTAAGGTACAGTGTTGCGCCTTTTGCAGATTGTGTGCTGGAGGACATTTTCAGAATGGCATTGGCTTCTGCGTGCAATACATACCAATGTGTTTTTCCCATGTCGTCCTCACAATTATTTTCAAAACCAGACGGCGTCCCATTGTAGCCGTCTGATATAATCATTCTGTCTTTAACGATTAGGGCGCCCACTTGTTTTCGTCTGCAATACGAAAGATTGGCCCATTCTAGCGCCATTTTTAGATAGGCAATGTCAAACTTATTAAAGTTCATGTTGTTTTAGAAATTTGGTTTTCTCTTTTCTAAAAATGCATTTACGCCTTCTTTTTTGTCCTCGAGGCCAAACAATTCTCCAAAGTTTTTAATTTCTTTTTCAAAACCAGCTTGTGAATCATTAGAAAAGTTGACAGCCTCGATAGCCTTTTCTATGGCTAAAGGTGAGTTTTTTGAAATTGTTTCTGCTAACTCGGTTGTTTTAGTAAGAAGTTCTTCAATTGGGAAAACCTCATTAACTAAGCCGATTTCTTTGGCACGTTGTGCTGTAATCATCTTCGCAGAGAAAATCATCTCATTGGCAAGACCTTTTCCTACCAATTTTGGAAGTCTTTGTGTGCCACCATAACCAGGAATCAATCCTAAGGTAACTTCTGGAAGTCCAAGTTTTGCATTTTCTGATGCGTATCTTATGTGACAAGCCATTGCCAGTTCTAACCCGCCACCAAGAGCAAAACCATTAACCGCAGCAATTACTGGTTTGTTTAGATTTTCAATTTTATCAAATATTAGTTTTTGATTATCTCTAGAAAGTGCTTCTGCTTGCGAAACGTCCAAGTCTGTAAATTCTTTAATATCTGCTCCCGCTACAAAAGATTTTTCGCCAGAACCGGTTAAGATAATCACTTTTATAGATTTGTCCTTCTCGACATTCTCTAAAGCTTTGTTGAGTTCTATTAACAATGGCGCATTAAGAGCATTAAGACTTTGGGGTCTGTTAATTGTTATGTAGGCGATTTTTTCTTTCTTTTCTAGAAT
Source organism: Chryseobacterium sp. POL2 (assembly GCF_011058315.1). Lineage (NCBI taxonomy): Bacteria > Pseudomonadati > Bacteroidota > Flavobacteriia > Flavobacteriales > Weeksellaceae > Chryseobacterium > Chryseobacterium sp. POL2. Next base: position 2,418,868 of record NZ_CP049298.1, read on the forward strand.
GATATTTTCAAAAGTCATCTCTTTTTAATTTTTGTACAATAGTTCTATTTGCAAAATACAATATTTTGTATAATCATATTATAAATATATTCCTTTTTTTATTCTGTATGCAAATTATACTAACAATATTTTTAATAAAAGCGCTTTCTTGTTAATCTTATTCTTTTTTGGGATTTAAAACGGATAAAATATGATCTTGTTTTCTTTTTATAAATTTAAAAACTACTAATGCATACAAATTATTTTATTTTAAAATTTCAATTAAAGACTTTAAAGAATTCTATCAAATATTAATCATGTTTTCATAAAATATCAATTCAATTGACTAATTTTGTAAAGCTTTAAAAATGAATATTAAATCAAATTAAATTTAGAAAATGAGTTACATTTCTTTTATCGATGCTAGACAAATTCTAGACTCTAGAGGTAATCCAACAGTAGAAGTTGACGTATTCACAGAAAATGGTGCAATGGGACGTGCGGCAGTGCCTTCTGGAGCATCGACTGGTGAGCATGAAGCAGTTGAATTAAGAGACGGTGGGAGCGATTATCTTGGAAAAGGCGTCCTTAAAGCTGTAGAAAATGTAAAAGAAGTTATTGCTCCAGAATTAATTGGTTTGCCAGTTTTTGAGCAAAATTTGTTAGACCAAATTATGATTGACCTTGATGGGTCCAACAACAAGGGGAATCTTGGTGCTAATGCTATTCTTGGTGTTTCTTTGGCCGCTGCAAAGGCTGCCGCTAACGAGTTGAGAATGCCACTTTATAAGTATGTGGGTGGTGTTAATGCCAATACGCTTCCTGTACCGATGATGAATGTTATCAACGGAGGATCTCACTCAGATGCGCCAATTGCATTTCAAGAGTTTATGGTAATGCCTGTGAAGGCAGACTCTTTCTCTCACGCTTTGAGAAAAGGAACTGAAATTTTCCACAATTTAAAATCTATTTTACATTCTAGAGGCTTATCAACAGCTGTTGGGGACGAAGGAGGATTTGCGCCAACATTTAAAGGGACAGAGGATGCTCTAGACACTTTATTACAGGCAATTGAAAAGGCTGGTTACAAGCCAGGTGATGATGTGATGATTGCTTTGGATTGTGCGGCGTCAGAATTTTATAAAGATGGTATTTACGATTATAGAAAATTCCAAACGCCAGATTCTGCACAGTTCAGTAGAAGCGAGCAAGTTAACTATTTGGCAGAATTAGCAGCTAAATATCCAATTATCTCCATCGAAGATGGTATGCATGAAGATGACTGGGAAGGTTGGAAAATGCTAACAGACAAAATCGGTGACAGCGTACAATTGGTTGGTGATGACTTGTTTGTAACAAATGTTGAAAGGTTGTCTAGAGGTATTAAAGAAGAAGTTGCCAATTCTATTTTGGTAAAAGTTAATCAAATTGGTTCTCTTTCCGAAACGATGGCTGCAGTTCAAATGGCTCAAAATAATAAGTACACATCTGTAATGTCTCACAGATCGGGCGAGACAGAAGATGCAACCATTGCTGACCTTGCTGTTGCGATGAACTGTGGACAAATCAAAACTGGGTCTGCATCTCGTTCTGATAGAATGGCAAAATACAACCAATTGATAAGAATTGAAGAAGCATTGGGTGAAACAGCCGTTTTCCCAGGTTTGGATGCTTTTAAAATTAAAAGATAAGTAAGTTTTAACAAAATTTTAAAAAGAGCGAACTTTCGCTGTTTGCTCTTTTTTATGTATATTTATACCAAAATTATTTTATAATGTCAGATAATAAAGTTATATTGAATTACGATGGTAATTCCTATGAATATCCTATCGTTGACAGCACTATTGGAGATAGAGGGATAGACATTTCTAAATTAAGAGACCAAACGGGTCTTATCACTTTGGATTTAGGTTACAAAAATACTGGTGCAACAATCAGTGATATTACTTACCTAGATGGTGATAAAGGAGAATTGTTCTACAGAGGTTATCCTATCGAGCAAATTGCTGAAAAATCAAACTTTACAGAAGTAATGTATTTGTTACTTCATGGTGAATTACCAACGCAAGATCAGTTTACTTCTTTTGATAAAAACATCAAAAATTATAATTTCGTAGCAGACGAAATGAAAAAAATTCTTGACGTTTTCCCTCGTTCTGCTCATCCTATGGGCGTTTTGTCTACTTTGACTTCTTCCTTGACAGCTTTTAATCCTAAAGCGGTTAATGTTAATTCAAAAGAAGAAATGGATCACGCAGCAGAATTAATGTTAGCAAAATTCTCTCATCTTTGTGCATGGACTTACAGAAAAACGCAAGGTTTACCAATCAATCACGGTGATAATAGCTTAAGCTATGTTGAGAACTTCTACAGAATGGCATTCAGATTACCAAACGAAGAATTTGTAATGGATCCAGTTGTAGTAGATGCTTTAGATAAATTGTTAATCCTTCACGCTGACCATGAGCAAAACTGTTCTACTTCTACAGTAAGAATGGTGGGTTCTGCACACACAGGGCTTTTCGCATCTATCTCTGCTGGAGTTTCTGCACTTTGGGGACCACTTCACGGTGGTGCTAACCAAGCAGTTATTGAAATGCTAGAAATGATAGAACAAGACGGTGGTGACGTTAATAAGTGGGTGGAAAAAGCGAAGAGCAAAGAAGACAGCTTCAGACTAATGGGCTTCGGACACAGAGTTTACAAAAACTTCGATCCACGTGCTAAGATTATCAAAAAAGCAGCAGACGATATCCTTAACAAATTAGGAATCCACGATAAAGCTTTAGATATCGCAATGCAACTAGAAAAAGTAGCATTGGAAGATGATTACTTCGTATCTAAAAAATTGTATCCAAACGTTGACTTCTACTCAGGAATTATCTACAGAGCATTAGGCATTCCAACAGAAATGTTTACAGTAATGTTTGCATTAGGAAGACTTCCAGGATGGATTTCTCAATGGAAAGAAATGAGATTGAAAGGTGATCCAATTGGTCGTCCAAGACAAGTCTACCAAGGTGCCGGTCTTAGAGACTATGTTGACATGACAAACAGATAATCAAATTTATCTTAAATATAAAACTCCCTATTTTGGGAGTTTTTTTATGTTTTAATTTTATCTTTAAACTTCTTTTCGGGAAGATAACATATTGAGCGAAACGCCGCTTAGTATTAAAACAATTCCGATTAATAAATTGCGTGTGAAAGCTTCATTAAAGAAATAAACACTCACGGCAACGGCAACAACTGGTTCCAAAGCGCCCATAATTGCAGTGGGCGTAGAACCGATTTTCTGGATGGCTAAAACCAAAGTTACACTAGATATTAATGTGGTTACAAATGCAAAACTGACGAAATTTAAAACAATAGAAAAACTAGGAATGCTTAGATTTTCTTTTGAAATCAAAGATTTTATTAAAAAATAAATAGACGTGAATAACATCGAGTAGAAAGACAATTTTATCCCAGAAACATTGATTTTTGCTTTGTTCACGATGATGATATAAAGGCCATAAAACAACGCACTCAGCAATACAATTCCGAGCCCTAGATAATTTATTTCAAATTTATCACCTTTCAAACACAAAATTATAACGCCAGAAAAAGCCAATAATAATGAAACAATGCCCATTTTGGAAAGTTTTTCATGGTAAAATAAAAACATAATCGACGCGACGATAACGGGATAAACGAAAAGAACTGTCGAGGCAATTCCAGCAGATAAATAATCATATCCCAGAAACAAAAATTCTGATGATAGGGCATAAAACAATCCCAAAATCATTAGAATCCCACATTCCCATTTGTTGATTTTAAAATTTACCTTTTTATATAGTAGATACAGGCTCACCATAATTGCTGAAAATAAAAATCTATAAAACAACGTAACGTCCATAGAGAAGTTAATCTGTTTCATCGGAAGTATAAAAATCGGAATCAAACCATACGAAATGGCTGAAATAATGGCTAAAATATATCCTTGAGATTTCATTGCTTTTCAAAAAATTCTTGCAAAGTTACGTCTATGCAATCAGAATTTGTTTGTTTTTGCACCAAATGATATTTTTTTTGCACGAAGTGTTTTTTCCATCTATTCCAAAAACTTTGGATAAATACTTTGAAATTGTTTAGTATTTCAAAAATTTTATATTTTAAATCATCTTCACGCAGATGATATTCCTCATGCCCGCGCCATAGGAGATACTTTGCAATCTGTATATTTGCCTTAGACGAGAATTTTATGAAGCTAAATATTAAAAACGAAACAGGACAACTGAAATCTGTAGTTTTGGGACAACCCAACTCTTTAGGAAATCCACCAAAACTAGAGGAAAGTTACGACGCAAAGTCTTATTTTTCTATTCAAAATAATATTTATCCTACAGAAACCGACATCGTAGCCGAGATGAATGCCTTCGAGCAAGTTCTTCTAAAACATAAGGTTAAAGTCTATCGTCCAGAAGTTATCGAAGATTACAATCAGGTTTTTGCACGCGATGTCGCTTTTGTTATCGATGATAAAATGATTATTTCTAATATTATCGAAGACAGAGCGGACGAGCAGGAGGCTTATCGCAAAATTTTTGAGCAAGTCCCTTGGAGAAATATTATCAACCTTCCAGAAACTGCGCATATTGAAGGTGGCGACGTTATCGTTTGGGACGATTTTGTTTTTGTAGGAACTTGTTACTCACAGGATTATAGGAATTTTAAAACCGCTAGAACCAATGGTTATGCCATAGAAATTTTAAAAGAATATTTCCCTAAAAAACGTATTCTCGATTTTGAACTAAAGAAAAATGATACCGAACCTTACAAAGGAATTCTGCATTTGGATTGTACGTTTAACCCTGTTGGAAAAGACAAATGTATAATTTATAAAAATGGATTTGTTGACGAAAGCGACTATCATTTGATTCTTGATATTTTCGGTAAAGAAAATTGTTTTGAAGTTAATGATGAAGAAATGTTCGAGATGTATCCTAATATTTTTTCCATCTCGCCAGAAGTGGTGGTTTCCGACAAAGCCTTTACAAGATTGAACAATCATCTTCGCGATGTTTGGGGAATAAGCGTGGAAGAAATCCCCTATCGTGAAATTTCTAAAATGGGCGGATTGCTAAGATGTTCTACTATGCCTTTGGTGAGAGAATAAAAAATAGTCTTGCATATTTAAAATTTAGTTAATACTTTTGCTCTTGTAGTTCAAAATATAGAATTACGCTTATCCAGAAAGATGGAGGGATTTGACCCGTTGAAGTCTTGGCAACCTGCTTAGGTAAGGTGCCACATTCAACCTCAGGAATGAGGAAAGATAAGTCAGAGATTATTTGAAATATATTATTAAAAATATTCAAAACTCTTTCGGCTTGTCGGAAGAGTTTTTATTTTTCCGGCAAATGCCCAACATCTTGGATAAGTTTTTAATGTTTAATAATTTTAAATTTATAAAAGATGAACCATTACAAATTCGAGACCTTACAAGTACATGCCGGACAAAGCGTAGATAAAGACACTAACAGTCGTGCAGTGCCATTGTACCAAACTACTTCTTACACTTTTAATGACGCACAACATGCTGCCGATCTTTTTGGATTGAAAGCCTTTGGAAACATCTACACCCGATTGATGAATCCTACAACGGATGTTTTCGAAAAACGTATCGCAGCTTTATATGGAGGCGTCGGCGCTTTGGCGGTTTCTTCTGGACATGCCGCACAATTCATAGCCATTACAAATATTTTGCAACATGGTGATAACTTCGTGACTTCGCCTTATTTGTATGGTGGAAGTCATAATCAGTTCAAAGTGAGTTTTGCAAAATTAGGAATTGAAGCACGCTTTGCAAAAGACGATAATCCAGAAGATTTTGAAGCTTTAATTGATGACAATACCAAAGCTTTGTATGTGGAAACGATAGGCAATCCCACTTTGAATATTGCTGATTTTGAAGCGATTGCAAAAGTTGCAGAAAAGCATCAGATTCCGTTAATTATCGATAATACCTTTGGTGCAGGAGGTTATTTATTTAATCCATTCGAGCACGGCGCAAGCATCATTGTAGAATCTGCCACAAAATGGATTGGCGGTCATGGTACAAGTGTGGGCGGCATCATCGTAGATTCTGGAAAATTTGATTGGACAAATGGGAAATTTCCTTTATTGTCTCAGCCGTCGCCCGGTTATCATGATTTGGTGTTTACTGATGTTTTTGGGAAAAATTCGGATTTTGGAAATATTGCTTTTATCATCAAAGCTAGGGTAGAAGGTCTGCGTGATTTTGGTCCAACGATTTCACCTTTTAATTCGCATCAATTGTTGTTGGGGCTAGAAACTTTATCGCTTCGTTTGGAAAGAACGGTTGAAAATGCTCAAAAATTAGCAGAATTTCTAGAACAACATCCGAAAGTTGAGAAAGTGATTTATCCTGGTTTAGAAAGTTTTACCGATAAAGAAAATGCCGAAAAATATTTGAAACGCGGTTTCGGAGGCGTTCTTAATTTTGAAATTAAAGGCGGAAAAGAAGCGGCTGTAGAATTTATTAATTCTTTAAAGCTAGCGAGTCATCTGGCAAATGTTGGCGATGCTAAAACTTTGGTAATCAATCCTTCATCGACGACGCATGAACAATTGAGCGATGCCGAACAAAAAGCTGCCGGAATTACGCCTGGACAAATCCGTGTGAGTGTAGGAATTGAACATATTGATGATATTATTGCCGATTTTGAGCAAGCTTTTTAAAGATTCTAAATTCATAATGATAAAATGACAAGTTCGGTGGTTTTTCTGCCGAACTTTGCTATTTTTGTGACCTAAACATATTTCACATTATGCAAACAACCAATACTGTTTTGATGATTGAGCCGATTGCCTTCGGTTACAATGCCCAAACGGCAGAGAATAATTATTTTCAAGTAGAACAAAAAGGCTTGGAAGTTCAGGATAAAGCTTTGGAGGAATTCCATGTTTTTGTTGAAAAACTTAGAAGTAAAGGTGTTAATGTTATAACAATAAAAGATACGTTGGATCCGCATACGCCAGATTCGATTTTTCCAAACAATTGGGTGAGCTTTGCTGCGGATGGGACAGTTGTACTTTATCCGATGTTTGCGCCCAACAGACGTGCAGAACGCCGTGAGGATGTTTTAAACGCAATTAAATATAAAGGTTTTAATATCACTAAAATCGATGATAGAAGCAACGCTGAAAAAGATGAAAAATTCTTGGAAGGTACAGGAAGTATGATTTTCGATCATGATCATAAAATTGCTTATGGCTCTGTGTCGTTGAGGTTGGACGAAAAACTATTCCGTGATTTCTGTGCAGAGTATGGCTATACGCCAATTGTTTTTCATTCTTACCAAACGGTGGATGGAATCAGGCTTCCGATTTATCATACCAATGTGATGATGTGTGTCGCGGATAGATTTGTGGTGATTTGCCTTGATTCTATTGATAATGAACTGGAAAGAGAAAAAGTGATTGAAGTGATTAAATCTAGCCAAAAAGAAATCGTAGAAATCTCGGAAGAACAACTTCAGCAGTTTGCAGGAAATATGCTTCAGGTTCAGAATGATCATGGTGACAAATTCCTTGTGATGAGTCAATCGGCTTATCGCTCTCTAGATAAACATCAGATCGCACAAATTGAACAATATTGTGAAATTATCTATTCGGATTTAGAAACGATAGAAACTAACGGTGGCGGAAGTGCGCGTTGTATGTTGGCGGAGGTTTTCCTTCCTAGAAATTAATCTTTTTGTATGTGATGACCAATCTCTAGCCCCGATGGAAGCGGCATCCTTTTTTGAGGTGGCTGAGCGGAGCCGAAGCCCCGTAACAAAAGATACAGCGGACAGCGGGAATAAGCTTCCAAATAATCAAAGACAGACTAAAAATATCTTGAAAAAACACAACATAAATGAATGACAAAGGGCTTCATATTTTAATAACTTTAAAAACAGAAAAAAAAGATTTGCTTTTGGATTGTGAATCTTTTGAATCTTTTGCAATTTCAACTTTAGAAAAATATGAAGCAGAAGTTGTGGGGAAATGCAGGCATATTTTTGATAACCAGAGTTATACTACTACGATTGTTTTGAAAGAATCGCATCTGTGTATACATACTTGGCCAGAATATAATCAACTGCAATTCGATGTTTTTTTATGTAATTATTTACAAGATAATACGAAAAAAGTGGAAGCTATCGCAGAGGATATCGTTTCATATTTTGAAGGAGAAGTTTTGCAACAAGATAAAATATATCGCTAATGGAGTTCGTTTGTCCAGTTTGTAATATAAAAAATCAGCATCAGCTTGACTTTATAATCGAAGAATATGTTTGTTCCTCATGTTATAATCTTATTGATGTCAGACAAAACAAATCGAGAAAACAATTACCTAGACAAGGAAGTAATGTGGTTTTAGACACCACAAAACGCGGAATAATAGATGGTGTAGAGTATTTTGTGGTTGCAGTCACTTGTCGCAACTATGCTAATGTTGCGGAATGGAGAGAATATTTTCTAAAAGACAAAGATGGTAATAATGCCTTCCTGAGTGAGAGCGATGGACATTGGGTGTTTTTAAAATTGCAAGATGAAGCTTTTAATGAGCATCGTGGTTATTGTGATTTTAAAGGCAAATTATATAGACATTATGAGACAACACCAAGTTCAGTTTCTTATCTGGAAGGTTTTTTTGAGGATAGAGTGAGTTTTAAAGTTGCTACATATAAAGAATACGTCAATGGTACAGAAATGGTCTCTTGGGAGCAAAGCGGTTCGGGGAAAGTTTTTTTCTGGGGAAAACATATTTCTAAATACAAGATCAAACAACAATTTCTGCCGAACTATATGCCAAGCTATCAAGGTATAGGTATTGTCCAACCCTTTTATGTAAATATAAAACAGGTAGCTCCGATTTTTGTAATGACAGTTTTGTTGATGACTTTGTTTCAGATTTTTGTAACGAGTAATAACAACAACAAAATAGTTTTCGACCAAAGAATTTTATATAGAGATATTTTTAATAAAGAATTAATCACCAAAAGTTTTAGCTTAGAGGGTGCATCTGCTCCTATGCAAGTAAAATTGGCTACAGATGTTGATAATTCTTGGGCAAGTATAGAGCTTAGTCTTGTTAATGAAAAAACGAATGAAGTGACCTATGCAACCAAAGATATAGAATATTATCATGGTTACGAATCTGGTGAAAGCTGGAGCGAAGGTTCCAAAACTGAAAAGTTTAACTTATGCGGAGTAGCTCCAGGGAATTATCATTTTGTAATTGCTGCCCAAAAGGAAAAAGCGCCTTACATTTACAATGACGTCTATATATCTGAGGATAGATCCAAAAGTTATGTTATGACCAACGACGGTTTTATGGATGTTATTGAAAACCCTACTGGAGATAAGATGGCTATTAATCTTTCAAATTTAGAGAATAATAATCCAGTCGTTTTTAAAGAATTAGAAGCAGCAAAACTTTTTACAAAGAATAATCCATCAGCTGTGCTATCTATCAACGAAGAAGAAACTAATACTGATTTTGGTATTACAGCAGAATGGCTACCAGTTAGCTATAGGAATTTTGTGATTATTATAATTGTAATATTAGCTTTGGGTATAGGATTATATTTTTTGAAAGGATATTTTGATACGATGAAGTGGAAGAACAGCTCTAACTCACCTTATTAATTTTCTAAAAATGAAAAATGTTTTCAATTATATTAAATCGAATTGGTTGCTACTGAGTATTGGTTGCGGATTTTTTGTTTGGTTTGTCTACCTGACTTATTCTGGGAACCAATGGTGCGATTGTGTCAAAACTGAAAAAATTCAAGATGGGCAACGTACAAATACACATACAAGAAGTTTTTACAGATTTTATCATAAATAAAAAATAAAAGAGATGGGAGAATTTAATTACTTACCGATTATAAATTCGATATTGTATTCTTTTTTAGGAATTGCAATTTTGGTACTTTGCTATTGGATTATTGAAAGGTTGACACCAGAAAAAACCTGGCATGAAATTTCAAAAAATAATAATATGGCGCTAGCTATTATTTTTGGTGCCTTTATTATTGGGATTTCTATTATCATAAGCGCCGCAATACATGGGTAGAATAAAACTCTCTTTTGAGATTTTGTTGCTTTTTTCGGTGTTTGTAATAGCAACTTGTGGTCTGGTATACGAGTTGGTTGCGGGTGCTTTGGCAAGTTACCTTTTGGGAGATTCTGTGAAACAGTTTTCTTTCATTATCGGTGTATATCTTTTTGCAATGGGTGTGGGCTCTTATTTGGCAAAGTTTGTTAGAAAAGATCTTATTGACAAATTCGTAGAAATCGAAATCCTTGTAGGCGTTATTGGAGGAATAAGCTCTATAGTCTTGTTTACAATTTTTAACACAACAGACCATTTTGAGTGGGTATTGTATATGTTTGTATTTGTAACAGGATGTCTTGTGGGGTTAGAAATTCCTTTATTGATGAATATTCTCAAAGATAGAGTAGAGTTTAAGGATTTGGTTTCCAATGTGTTTGCATTTGACTATATTGGTGCGCTTATCGCCTCAATTCTGTTTCCCTTAATATTAATTCCGAAACTCGGGATTCTTAGAACACCACTTTTCTTTGGACTCATCAATATCTCCGTTGCTATATTTCTCTGTTTCTATTTAAAAAATGAAATTAAATCTCGCATAGCTTTACAGACAAAATCGATTATTTCTTTTTTTATTTTGTTGGGTTTATTTGTTTTTGCTGACCGAATATTATCCCTTTCTGAAGAAAAACTTTATGGCGAAAATTTAATTTATACGCACAGTTCACCATACCAACGGATTGCTTTAACTAGAAATAATAAAGAGTTTAGGCTTTATCTTAATAATAATTTGCAGTTTTCTTCTACCGACGAATATCGTTACCACGAAGCTTTGGTACATCCTGCAATGTCCATGGCTCCAAAAATTGAAAGAGTCTTGGTTTTGGGTGGAGGTGATGGTTTTGCAGTTAGAGAAGTTTTGAAATACGCGAATGTAAAATCTATAAAATTGGTGGATCTTGATCCAGAGATGACACGGTTTTTTAAAGAAAATACGACAATGCGCCAACTCAATAACGATGCACTGAATAATGCGAAAGTTGAAATCATTAATCAAGACGCCTATATGTGGGTTAAACAAATGAAGGATACTTTTGATGTCATTATTATTGATTTTCCTGATCCATCCAATTATAGCTTGGGAAAGCTTTTTTCATTACAGTTTTATATAGAATTAAAAAAAATAACAACACCGAAAACCTATATTTCTGTACAAACGACTTCTCCTTATTTTGCTCCAAAATCATTCTGGAGTATTCATAAAACAATTAACCAGGTTTTTCCAGAAGTTAAGGCATACCACACCTACGTACCATCTTTTGGAGAATGGGGATTTTGTTTAGCTTCTCAAGAGCTGCAGAACAATAAGATTTATAACAAGTTAAATAATCTTCGATTTTATGATTATAACTTTTCGCAGATGGCTTATTTTAATAAAGACATGATAGCAAAAGATGTGGAAGTTAACCGTCTCGATAACCAAATTTTAGTAAGATATTTTGATGAAGAGTGGGGAAGGATACAATAGAAGAGGCTTTGTTTTAACAATGTTTTGGGGCAGCATGATGTTGCCTTTTTTACAATTCTGTTCTAAGAAAGCAAAATCATTTTTACTAAAAATTACAGGAACTAATCATATTTTGGGACATCGCCTTTGGGCTAAAGATTTTCCAAAAGTTTCCGAAGTTATCCGTACGGAGGTATTGATAGTTGGTTCGGGCATTTCGGGATTATCGGCTGCACGAGAACTTTCGATGCATGCCAAAACAAACTTCTTGATTTGTGAAATGGAAAGTTTCATAGGAGGTAATTCTTCCAATGGAGAAAACAAATATTCTAAATATCCACGTGGAGCTCATTATCTTCCGCTTCCTAATAAAGACAATCAAGAACTTATTGATTTTTTGAAAGAAGCCAAAATCTATCTAGGCGACGATGAATATGAGGATCCAATTTTGGATGATTATCAATTAGTTTTTCCGCAAGATGAACGATTGTTTTTCAAAAATGCTTGGCAAAATGATATAATTCCGCAAAGAGGACTAGATGAAAATTCTAAACAAGAGTTTGATCGTTTCTTTAAAATGATGAATGATTTTAAACTAAAAAAAGATGATTTTGGAAAATTTTGGTTTACAATCCCTAGTCAAAATGTAAGTCAGAATGAAGAGACTAAAAAACTCGATAATTTAAAATTTAAAACTTGGCTGGACGAAAATGATTTTAAATCCCAAGAACTTCTATGGTATCTAGATTATGCATGCAAAGATGATTATGGACTAGGGATTGAGTATGTTTCTGCATGGGCAGGGATTAATTATTTTGCAGGAAGAAAACATGATTGGGCACCCAAAAAATCTGACCAAGTTATGACTTGGCCAGAAGGTAATGCACGCTTATCAAAACATCTTGCTGTACACTCTGAAAACAAAATTCTAAAACAACATCTGGTGTTTGATGTTATAGAAACAGAGCAGAATGTTGAAGTTTTAGTTTTTGATAATGTTAACAAAAAAACGATTAAAATTGTTTCTGATAAGTTGATTATGGCAACACCTCAGTTTGTTAATAACTTTTTTTTTAAAAACAGAAAAATAAAAAATTTCACATACGTGCCTTGGTTGTTGGCGACCTTAACTTTGGATAAAGATTTCGGAGGTGGTGAAGAATTAGCATGGGATAATGTTATCTATGGAGGAGAAGGTTTAGGCTATATCTACGATCAACATCAAAATATTTCTCAAAATATAGGGCATAAAGTTATCACGTATTACAGAAGTTTTTCAACTGATGATTCTAACAAAGCAAGAAAACAACTTTTTAAAATGAAAGAAGAGGATCTAAAAGAATTGGTTTTAAAAGATTTCCGAATAGCGCATCCTCTTATTGATGATTTTATCATCGAGATTGAGTTTAATAAAATTGGACATGCTATGATTGCACCTACTCCTGGGAAAATTTTTGGAAAAGATTCTCAAATAGCTAAAGAGGATATTAATCGGAAAATTTTTTTCGCACACTCGGATTTGTCAGGAATTTCCATTTTTGAAGAGGCCTTTTATCAAGGTATTTATATAGCTCGTAAAATTTTGTCATGAAACAAGCTTGGATACATAATGCCAGAACGGATATAATTTTCATATTGTCGCCACCTATTGTAGTCTTAGCGATTGTATTGTTATTTCATCAACAGTTGGAGCAGGTGCAAGATCATTATTCCTTTTTCACATGGCTGTTTTTAATAGTTTTTGTTGATGTGGCGCATGTTTATTCTACTTTGTTTAAAACCTATTTTGTAAAAGAAGAATTCCAAAGAAGAAAACTAATGTATCTGGGTATTCCAATTTTTAGTTTGATTTTAGGAATTATTCTTTATCAATTTGGAGAGTTGTTTTTCTGGTCTGTTTTAGCTCTGGTTGCAGTCTTTCATTTTGTGCGCCAACAATATGGTTTTATGAGACTTTATGCTAGGTTCGAGTCAAAAGGGTTTTCTAAAACTATCGATAATCTCAGCATATATTCTGCTACTATATATCCGATGATGTATTGGTTTTGCACGCCTCGTAAGTTCAATTGGTTTGTAGATTCAGAGTTTTCTTGGATGCAGAACTTAAATGTTTTTTTGAGATACTTCACAATGCTTTACGTTGCAGTAATTCTATTATGGATTGGTAAAAGTATTTTTGAATTTATAAAAACAAAAAGTATCAATATTCCTAAAAATTTATTGATAGTCGGGAGCTTCTTATCTTGGTATTTTGGAATTGTTTATTTTAATAATGATTTGATTTTTACGTTATTAAATGTCATCTCTCATGGCATACCTTATATCGCGCTAATCTATATTAAAGAAATTGAACAAAAATCTGATTCCGGTCTCAGATCTCTCCTTATTTTTAAACAGGCTTTTGGTGTGGTACTTTTTGTATTTGTTATTTTAGGTTTTGCCCTTTTTGAAGAATTTATTTGGGAAAATCTCGTGTGGAGAGAACATATTAGTTGGTTCGGAATTTCTTCTATAGAAAAGTCTTATTTTGTTTTGATTCCACTTTTGGTTGTTCCCCAACTGACACATTATTTGCTAGATGGATTTATCTGGCGACAACAAAAATGATTTTTTATGACCAATCTCTAGCCCCGATGGAAGCGGCATCCTTTGGCGTTGGCGTGAGGTGGCGGAGCGTAGCGGAGCCAACCGAGCGACAAGGCTAAAGATATAGCGGACAGCGGGAAAAAGCTCCAAAGAAATAAATGAAAAAGCTTCAATCCTAGGATTGAAGCTTTTCATTGAAAAATATAATTTAGTTAAATGTTTATCTCGTTCTCGATTTGATGTCGTCTGCCGCACTGTCGATATTTCTGACTTTTTTAACTTTTTGATTACCAAAGTTGTAAGTTAAACTTACGGTAACACCTCGACGGAATTGATCGTTGAGAACCTTGTTGTAATTGCCATTGGCTTGGATGTCTTCTATTTTGATAATGTTGGTTCTCAAAACATCGCTAAGATTAAGCGCAAAAGTCCAATTGTTCCAAAGTTTTTTGATGCTTAGATCAAGGCTGGATAATGATTTTAGCATACCAAGTTCGATTTGTTGTTTGTCGACATAAAAGAAGTTGACACCAGCGAACCATGTTTTGGCTTTGTCCAGGCGAATGTTGTTGCTGGTTTTTATCACAAAACTCGTGGAATTGGTTTTGTTGATGTATTCTGAGAAAACGTCGCCAGTAGTTGGGTCAATGCTAAGACTTCCGTTGTTGCGGTTGTGTTGTACTCCTAAAGTTAAATTGGCTGTCCAATATTGTTTGAAGAAAGATTTTTGCATCCCAAGCATTGCGGACATCGTTTGCTTGTCTCCGAAATTGGTTCTTATGTAGCGCAATTGTTGAACTTTGTCAATAATTGGTTCCCCGTTTTGGTTTTCCATAGGATTTCCATTGTCATCAAGTCTTGGCACATCCAGTGTTCTTTGTAAAGGAACTTGCGTAATAACATCTTTGAAGTAAGAATGGCTCAGCACCATGAAATATGCATTGTGGAACATATATGTTAACTCATTATTGTAGGAAGATGCGGCTTTTACAAATGGATTGTTTTGGGTGTAATTATTTTCGGTTAAAATATTTCTTACAGGATTCAGTTCCCAAAAGCTAGGTCTTCTCATTCGGCTGGAAAATGCATACGACAGATTGTTTTTTTCATTGATGGCGTAATTCAGACTTAAATAAGGAAGCAGTTTTTTATAATTTTGTTCCACGCGTGCCATGTCTGGACGGTCGATTGGCGCATGGTCAGACGTTCCTACGCTGTTGGTTATTTCGTAGCGTGTACCGATTTTACCTGAGAATTTATCAGAAAATTTCTTCTCTAAAGTTAAATACAGTCCATAGATGTTTTCGTCGTATATGAAATAATTAGGTTCATATTTGGTATCTTTTGATGGAATGTAAAATTGCGTTTCATACTTTGTGTCGTTATCGGTTTTGGTTTTGTTGTAGTTACCACCGACAGAGATTGTAAAGTCATTTTTGAACTTTTTAATATAATCCACCATTCCTGAGAAATTGTTGATTTTTTGTGGAATGCTTTGGAAAATCGTTTGTGATTTTTCAATATAGTTGGCATTGGCATCAGAGAGCCACGTGTCATTTGTAGAATTTTGAATACGTTTGTAGGTAAGATAGGCGGCATTAAGATTAAGCTTACTTCCCAGAGAATCTGTTTTTAATTCGTAGTTCAAATTAAAGTTGTTGTTGTAAGACCTTGCATTTTCGATGTTGTCAGAAATATTATAGCGGTAATCTTCTATAGCTTTATCATTTAAAAATTTAATGGTATTAAAAAGATTAATGCTAGCGCCATAACTTCTATTGGCCCAAGTATTCCATGTAAGTGCCAAATTACTTTTCTCCGTCAATTGATAATCAATGTTGAGATAACCTCCGATATTTTTATTCGGGTCATCTATTCTACCAACCGAAGTGTTTGAATTTTCGGACGTGCCATTCGCGAGTTCATAATATTGCGCTTCGATATCTTCTCCACCTGTGATATTGGCACTTATCCCCAATTTGTCTTTGCGATAGTTAAGGCTAAGACTCGCCGAAGATTCGTTGTATTTTGATTGCGTGTTTGACATTCTCATATTTCCGTTGAGTCCGTCAGAGGTTTTTTTCTTTAAGATGATATTGATAATGCCATCGTTAGCCTCCACCTGATACTCGCTTCCAGGCATGGTTATCACTTCTATTTTTTGAATGTTTTCAGACGGTGTATTTTTAAGAAATTGCGCCAAAGAATCTGCGTCCATATTACTTTTTCGACCATTGATGTAGATCACGGTGTTGCCTTTTCCGGCAATCGTTAAACTTTTGTCATCTGTAGAAGATATTAAAGGCGTTTGTTTCAAAAGATCAAAGGTCGTACTTCCTTTGGCTACTGGCGATGCTGCAACATCATAAACAAAACGATCGCTTTCTTTTTTGAAAACTTGTTTTGTAATAGTAACTGCTTGTATTTCATTGGTTTTTTCAGCTTTTGTGCTGTCGCTAGGTTTTAGCTGAGCCATGGCAAGTCCACTGAAAAATATTGCTGCGATGAGAAGTTTTGGTTTCATGATATTTTGAGTTATGTAAAAATTAATATTTGTTGATACAAAGATATATATTAAAATAAGTAGTATGCAATACAAAGTACTATAAATAGTTAGTTTTAAAATTTAATATGTTGATTATCAGTGTTAAAAAATTAAAATTAAATTTGCTTCTTGTATAATTAGACAACAGACTTTATAGATTTGTTACATAAAAGCATAAAAAAAACACCGATTTTTTTTCGATGTTTCTTAAAGTCTTGATTTTAAATTAGTAAAATCTAAATTATTCGCGTTCTTTCTTAGCCAATTTTTTTTCGACCCATATTGTCGCAAACGGGAAAAAAGCGGAGATCAGCGCAATGACAAAATCTTCGTCATCCCAATTGTATATTTTTCTCATAGATGGCATAAACAAAAGATATAATGTGAAAAATAATCCGTGGATGTTACCAATGATAATGATGTAGATGGTCGGCAAAAGTCCATCTCGGTCTTCTCGTATCCAGATCATCGCGGTGAAGAGGAAAAACCATGAAATAGCTTCTGCGGTACAAACCTGTTTAAACCATTTGATAACTTTTTCTTCAGGATATTTTGCAAAAAATTGTTCTAAAAAATTCATTTCAGTTTATTTATAAAAATTGCTGCCGTCCAAATAATCAAAAACCTCTGGAGGAAGCATTGGACGCGTGTTTTTTCCTTCCTTTATCATATTGCGAATTTCCGTTGCAGACAACTCAATGATTGGCGCGTTGATCAGAATAATATTTTCGCTTTCAGAAGTATAATTATTATCTTTCTTTTCACCATCAAATAATCTTGGATAAACAATAATCTGATGGTTTTTAATTAAAACATCCGCATTTTTCCACTTATGAAGTCCTGCCAAATTATCTTCACCCATAATCAAACTGAATTGATAGTTTGGATATTTCTCCTGAAGATAAGCAAGTGTGTCAATTGTATAACTCGGTTTTGGAAGCCCGAATTCTACATCGGAAGCGCGTATTTTGGGATAATTTTTTATGGCGAGGTTAACCATGTCCAGACGATTGTGATCGGACAAAAGTGATTTTTTATCTTTAAAAGGATTTTGGGGACTCACCACAAACCACAATTCAGACATGTCAGATTTTTCCAAAATGTAATTGGCTAAAATTAAATGCCCAATATGTATTGGATTAAAAGATCCGAAAAACAATCCGATTTTTTTCATGAATTCAATTTTAATGAAACGAAACGTCACGGATATTTAAGAAATATGATACATTACCTTTCCAATGATTTTCTTCCACTGTGAAGGCCATATCAAAAGATTTATTTCTAAAATCATTAGCAAATTCTCCAAGTTTGAAGCCGATGCATTCAATATTTCTGTTGGTACTTGGTTGATGAATGAAGAACTTCAAATGATTGCCATCTTTTCCCATTAATCTAACATAACCAGCCACTTTCACATCTTTTAACACCAAAACTGGCTTCATGTTTTTAGGCCCAAAAGGCGCTAATTTTCTATGGAAATTGTAGAATTCTCGGTTTAGATCATCAATATTAATAACGCTATCGACATAGATCGACGGCTCTTTTTGATGCTCCTGAATGTGATCCCGAACATAACCTTCGAACATGATTTTAAAAACTTCAAAATTTTCCTTTTCCATGGATAAGCCTGCAGCAGCCTGATGTCCGCCAAATTTCAGAAATAATTCGGAGCAATAATCCAAAGCTTCATGAATGTCAAAATCCGATACAGAACGCGCTGAAGCGACCATCTCACCATTGTTCCCATCGGTGAAAACCAAAGTCGGTTTGAAATGACTTTCTATAAGTCGAGATGCGACAATTCCGATAACGCCTTTGTTCCAAGAAGGATCATAGACAATTGTAGAAAGTGTGTCTTGTGAAGATTCCAAAACCTGATTCATCGCCGATTGTGTAATGTTATGATCCATCTCGCGGCGCTCATCATTTAGGTTGATGATGTTATCAACAATTTGCTGTGCTTGTTTCAGATTATCAGAAATCATAAGTTCTACAGCCGCTTTTGCATGAGAAATTCTTCCTGCAGCATTTATTTTTGGCGCGATATCAAAAACAATATTTGAAATTTCGAAATGTGCCAGTTTTTCTTCCGGTATTAATAATCGCAAACCGAATTTTCTCGTTTTACGAAGGAATTTTAATCCTTGTTTTGCTAATACACGATTCTCTCCAGTTAGTGCCACAATATCTGATGCAATACTAATTGCCAAAAGATCGGTTAGTTCAAACAATTCACTTTCCGGAATTTTATAGATGGTATTAAGACCTTGGCAAAGTTTGAAACCAACACCACAGCCGCTTAACTCTTTATAAGGATAGCGACAATCTTTACGTTTGGGGTCCAAAACCGCAACAGCCTTTGGTATTTGGTCGCCGGGTAAGTGGTGATCGCAAATGATAAAATCAACACCTAGTTTGTTGGCATATTCAATTTTATCTACTGATTTTATACCACAATCCAAGGCGATTATTAAGCTGAAGCCATTTTCTTTGGCAAAGTCAATACCTTCATTAGAAATGCCGTAGCCTTCAACATTACGATCTGGAATATAGAAATCAAGATATTTTTTGTCCACGATTTTGCTCAGATAAAGATACATGAGCGCGACAGAAGTTGTTCCGTCCACATCGTAATCGCCATAGACCATCATTTTTTCACCATTTTCTATTGCTGTAGCAATACGCTCGACAGCTTTTTGCATGTCGGCCATCAGGAATGGATTATGGATGTCACCACCATTAGGTTTGAAAAACTCACGCGCACTTTGGTAGTTGTCAATGTCGCGCAAGACGAGAAGTTTGGATTCCAAAGTTCCAAATCCAATCGAGGAAATGAGACCGTCTACAATGTCTTCGTCGGGTTCTGGTTTATAAATCCATTTTTGACTCATAGTTACAAATTTAGTCAAAAATTTGCTGTTTAAGAAATAGTTTTTTTTCTTGGGCAATTCCCTCACCGAACTTTGTCCGCAGCTCGGGTCGGGCTGTTCGCTTTATCTTGAGCTGTGGCGCTCGGTCGGCTCCGCTGCGCTCCGCCGCCTCGCTCCACACCCAAGGATGTCGCTGCCATCCCTATTGCAGAGATGGCAGACCAAAATATAGATGTTAAAAAAAATAATTTTCAAGGATTTGAAAAATGATAGTTTCTAAAAAACCGCGGAAGCAATTTTTTTTGTCACATCGCTTTTTCCCATGGTGTAGTAATGTAGAACTGGCGCACCTTTTTCTAGTAGTTCTTTACTTTGTTGGATGCACCATTCGATACCGATTTCTTTAGCAGCTTTGTTGTCTTTACTTTTGGCAATTTCGATGACCAATTCGTTTGGAATATCCACTTTGAAACGATGCGGAATCATACTTAGCTGGCTTTTGGTAACCAAAGGCTTCAACCCAGGAATTATCGGAATATTTATGCCTTCTTCTCTGCATTTGTCAACAAATTCAAAATATTTTTGATTGTCAAAAAACATTTGTGTCACGATGTAATCTGCGCCAGCTTCAACTTTCTTCTTTAAATAGTGCAAATCTTGCGAAAGACTTGCAGCCTCCATGTGTTTTTCGGGATAGCCAGCAACGCCGATGCAAAAATTAGTTGGACAAGAGTTTTCCAAAGACTCATCAAGATAATTTCCAGAATTAAGACCTTGAATTTGAAGCACCAAATCGCTCGCATTGGCGTGACCGTTTTTTTCAGGTTTAAAATAAATTTCGGATTTTACAGCATCGCCACGAAGTGCTACCACATTTTCGATACCCAGAAAATCCAAATCGATCAGAAAGTTTTCGGTATCTTCACGATTGAAGCCGCCACACAAAATATGAGGAATGGCATCAACTTTATATTTGTTTTGGATTGCGGCGCAAATGCCGACCGTTCCTGGACGTTTTCTGACAACGCGTTTTTCCAATAGCCCGTCGTGTCTTTCGATATATTCGTATTCTTCGCGATGATAAGTCACATCTATAAAAGCGGGATTATAATCAAGCAATGGATTAATCGCATCAAAAATCGATTGAATGTTTTGACCTTTTAAGGGCGGTAATATTTCAAAAGAAAATAATGTTTTTCCGTTTGCGTTTTTTATGTGTTCTGTAATTTTCATGTTTTAGATTATAGAGTCAAGATTCAAGACTTTATTTATATTTTTCTTATTTTTAAACCCACAACTATCAACTGATAACCAACAACCTTTAACCTTCCACCAAAATCGGAGCAAGCCATTTTTTAGCGTTATCCAAGGCGATATTTTTACGATTTGCAAAATCTTCCAATTGGTCTCCTTTAATTTTTCCAACCCCAAAATATTTGGCGTGTGGACTTCCAAAATAATAGCCAGAAACCGCTGCTGTTGGGAACATGGCTAAACTTTCGGTAAGGATAACGCCAATATTTTCTTCAACTTTTAAAAGTTCCCAAATCGTTTCTTTTTCTAAGTGATCAGGGCAGGCAGGATAGCCAGGCGCTGGACGGATGCCTACATATTTTTCGGCAATTAATTCTTCATTTTCTAAATTTTCATGTTCAGCATATCCCCAAAATTCGGTTCTCACTTTGAAATGAAGACATTCGGCAAAAGCTTCGGCAAGACGATCAGAAAGTGCTTTGGCTAAAATGGCATTATAATCGTCATGATCCTGTTTAAAGGCATTCACCAGTTCATCAGTTCCAAAGCCTGTGCTTACTGCGAAACAACCGATGTAATCTTGCTTTCCGGTTTCTTTTGGGGCAATAAAATCGGCAAGCGCAAAATACTCTTTACCGGCTGATCTTTTCAGTTGCTGACGAAGCGTGCGGAAGGTAGAAATTACGTTTCCGTTTTCATCATACACTTCAATATCATCATCGCTCACCGAGTTTGCAGGGAAAATCCCAAAAATTGCTTTTGCCGTTAATTGTTTTTCAGCGATGATTTGGTTCAGCATTTTTTGAGCATCTTGATAAACTTCTCTCGCTTGTTCGCCCACAATTTCATCCTCTAAAATTTCTGGAAATTTACCATGAAGTTCCCAGCTTCTGAAAAACGGTGACCAGTCCAAGAATGGAAGAAGTTCTGCCAAATCAAAGTCTTCAATTATTTGGATTCCTAATTTTTTAGGTTGAAAAATAGTTTCATTTTTCCAATCGATTTTAAATTTATTTTTTCGTGCTTCTTCAATTGGGAGATAAACTTTTTCAATTTGTCTGCCCAGGAATTTTTCACGGAACTCGTCGTATTCGGCTTTTAATTCTTTCTGGTAATTTTCAGAATTTCTATCCAAAAGTTGTGAAACCACACCTACAGCTCTGGAAGCATCATTGATGTGAACTACAGTGTTCTCGTATTTCGGAGCAATTTTTACAGCAGTATGCGCTTTAGAAGTCGTTGCACCCCCGATTAACAAGGGGAATTTTAAGTTTTTTCTTTGCAGTTCATCGGCAACATGCACCATTTCGTCCAAACTTGGGGTAATCAATCCGCTAAGACCAATGGCATCCGCATTTTCATCAATCGCAGTTTGAATGATTTTTTCCGCTGGGACCATCACACCCAAATCCACAATTTCGTAATTGTTACAACCCAAAACCACGCTCACAATATTTTTTCCAATATCGTGAACATCGCCTTTCACGGTTGCCATCACCACTTTTCCATTGGCTTTTCGGGTGCTGTCTTTTTCTGCTTCGATGAAGGGTTGAAGATGAGCCACCGCTTTTTTCATCACCCGAGCCGATTTCACCACTTGGGGAAGAAACATTTTTCCGCTGCCGAACAAGTCGCCTACAACGCCCATTCCGGTCATCAGATTAATTTCGATAACATCCAAAGGTCGTTCTGCAGACAATCGGGCTTCCTCCACATCTTCGATGATGAACCGATCTGTTCCCTTCACCAATGCATGGGTAATTCTGTCCTGCAATGGCTGGTTTCTCCATTCCAGATTTTCTACCGTTTCTTTTTTTGTGGATTTATGTTTTTCAGAATAGTCTAAAAGTCGCTCTGTGGCATCATCTCTACGATCCAACATCACATCTTCCACCAGTTCTAACAATTCTTTTGGAATTTCGTCATACACTTCCAACATCGCAGGATTCACGATTCCCATGTTCATTCCGTTTTTAATGGCGTGATACAGGAAAACCGAGTGCATCGCTTCTCGAACAGTATCATTTCCTCTAAACGAAAATGAAACGTTGGAAACACCGCCACTCACGGAAACATAAGGTAGATTTTCGCGAACCCATTTTGTGGCCTCAATAAAATCTAAAGCATTTCGGCGATGCTCGTCCATTCCCGTTGCTACTGGGAAAATATTAAGGTCGAAAATAATATCTTCCGCAGGAAAACCAACTTTGTTCACTAAAATATTGTACGAACGTTTTGCAATTTCAATTCTTCTGTCGTAATTATCGGCTTGTCCGGCCTCATCAAAAGCCATAATTATCGCCGCTGCACCGTAACGTTTTATGATTTTTGCATGTTGAATAAATTCGGTTTCACCTTCTTTTAGAGAAATGGAATTCACCACCGCTTTTCCTTGAACGACTTGCAATCCTGCCTCCAAAATTTCCCATTTTGAAGAATCAATCATAATCGGGATTCGAGCGATATCAGGCTCTGAAGCAATGAGATTTAGGAATCTTACCATCGAGGCTTTTCCGTCCAATAATCCATCATCGAAATTAACGTCCAAAATTTGCGCACCGCCTTCCACTTGATGACGAGCGATATCCAAAGCTTCGGAAAATTTTTCTTCTTTAATTAAACGCAAAAATTTCTTAGACCCCGCAACATTGCTACGTTCTCCAACATTGATAAAATTGGATTCTGGGGTGATGATGAGGGGTTCGAGACCGCTTAGTTTTAAATATTTCATAGTGTTAATGAATGTAACAATGTATCAATTTACCAGTCTAGCAATTATTTGTTAAACTGTTACATTAATTTTTCTCGGTTGATAATTTTTAGCCAAATCAGCAATCGCTTTAATATGAGGTGGCGTTGTACCGCAACATCCTCCAATAATGTTGATTAAGCCTTTTTCTAAATATTCTTTAACTTGTTGTGCCATTTGTTCGGGCGTTTCGTCGTACTGACCGAAAGCATTCGGTAAACCAGCATTCGGATAGGCTGAAATCAAAAATTCTGATTTAGAAGAAATGGTTTCCAAATAAGGCGTTAGTTGTTTTGCTCCCAAAGCACAATTGAAACCAACGCTCAACAAATCCAAATGCGAAACAGAGATTAAAAATGCCTCTGCTGTTTGTCCGCTCAATGTTCTTCCCGAAGCATCCGTAATCGTTCCTGAAACCATAATGGGAATTCGGATTCCTCGTTCTTCAGCAATTTCATCAATGGCGAAAAGTGCTGCTTTTGCATTCAATGTATCGAAAATGGTTTCCACCAAAAGAATATCTGAACCGCCTTCTAACAAAGCTTCCGCCTGTTGTTTGTACGCAATTCTCAATTCATCAAAAGTAATGGCGCGATAGCCTGGATCGTTAACATCTGGACTCAAACTCGCAGTTTTGTTGGTTGGACCAATAGAACCCGCTACAAATCTCGGTTTTTCAGGATTTTGAGCGGTGAACTCATCGCAGACTTGACGCGCTATTTTTGCGGATTCAAAATTCAGTTCATAGACTAAATCCTCCATGTGATAATCGGCCATCGCGATTGTAGTTCCGGAGAATGTGTTGGTTTCGATGATATCTGCGCCAGCTTCCAAATATTTTTTGTGAACCTCAGCAATGGCTTGTGGTTGGGTTAAAGAAAGTAAATCGTTATTTCCTTTCAAAGGATATTCCCAATCTTTGAAACGTTCACCACGATAATCTTCTTCTTCGAATTTGTAGCGTTGAAGCATGGTTCCCATGGCGCCGTCAAGAATCAGTATTTTAGTTGAAAGTTGATGGTAGAGAGTTGATTGTCTCTCCGATATCAAAGTTTTATTATTTATCATTTTCTAATTTTTTATAGTAGGTAATAAATCCACTAATTAATTTTTTACATAAGACAGTTTGGAGCTGAATCGATTTAAAATCATCATCATTGATATAGTTTTGGTCGAGCGCAATATAAAATTGTGTTTCTAATTCATACAAAGACCCTCTGGCAATATGCAAAAACTGAAGTGTATCTTTTACGGTTCTTCTTCCGCATCCCTCAGCGATATTGGATGGAATAGAAATCGCAGCTCTTCGCATTTGATTAACTAAACCAAACAATTCATCTTTTGGGAAATTCTTTGACAAAATGTAAACTGAATTCACAAGTTTTCTAGCCTCTTGTCAAACTTCTAATTCTGTATATTCCTTTTTCATTTTTCTAATAACCAATAACTTTTAACCGATAACTAATTTAATCCAAAGCTTGCCTTAAATCACCAATAATATCCTCCACATTTTCTAATCCTACTGAACAACGCACCAATCCTGGAGTAATTCCCACCTCGTTTCTTTCGTCACCAGAAAGCTTGGAATGTGTTGTGGATGCGGGATGCGTAACAATGGTTCGGGTGTCGCCCAAGTTGGCGGAAAGGGAACACATTTTTATTTTGTTCAAGAAATTTCGACCGCCTTCGCTGCCTCCTTTCACTTCAAAAGCGACAATATTTCCACCTAATTTCATTTGTTTTTTAGCAACTTCATAGCTTGGATGCGATTTTAAGAAAGGATATTTCACCAATTCTACATTCGGATGATTTTCTAAAAACTCAGCCACTTTCAAAGCATTTTCGCAATGTTTCTCAACTCGAATGGCTAAAGTTTCCAAACTTTTACTCAAAACCCAAGCATTAAAGGGAGAAATTGCGGGTCCTGTGTTTCTCGCAAACAAATAAATTTCCCGAATTAAATCTGCTTTTCCGACCGCTACACCGCCTAAAACACGACCTTGACCATCTATTAATTTCGTTGCAGAATGCACTACAACGTCTGCTCCGTACTTAATGGGTTGCTGCAAATAGGGCGTTGCAAAACAATTATCTACGATAAATAAAAGATTGTGCTTCTTCGCGATTTGGGCCAAAAATTCTAAATCTAAAATCTCAATCGCAGGATTGGTGGGTGTTTCAACATAAAGAATTTTGGTGTTGGGTTGGATGTATTTTTCAACATTCTTTTCGTCTTCGGCTTTGAAATAGGAGGTTTCGATATTCCATTTTGGAAAATATTTTGTGAATAAAGTATGCGTTGAACCAAAAACCGACTGGCAACTTACAATGTGATCGCCAGAATTCAACAAAGCGGCAAAAGTGGAATAAATTGCCGCCATTCCCGTTGCGAAAGCGTAACCAGATTCTGCGTCTTCCATTTTCACTATTTTATCGATAAACTCAGTTACGTTGGGATTAGAAAATCGGCTGTACAGATTTTTGTTTTTTTCATCTGCAAAACTTGCGCGCATATCTTCGGCATCTTCGAAAACGAAGCTTGATGTAAGATATAACGGTGTAGAATGCTCATCGAACTGCGTGCGTTCGGTTTGGGTGCGAACGGCAAGGGTTTCGAAATGGTTATCAGTTGTTGGTTGTTGATTGTCGGTACTCATTGTTTTATTTTATTAGTCTACCATTTTATGAACTATTGTTACATTGCTATATTATCTAATTTATTTCGTTTCACTCAATCTTAAAATATCTCCGAAAACGCCACGAGCGGTTACTTTTGCTCCAGCACCAGCTCCCATAATTACAATCGGATTTTCGCCGTAACTTTCGGTATAGATTTCAAAAATAGAATCAGAACCTTTTAGTTGTCCCAATGCGGAATTGGCAGGAACGGAAATTAATTTCACGTCCAATTCGCCTTTGTCTTTTTGCAAATCGCCATGCAAATCTCCGACGTAGCGAAGAACGTGATTCGGTTCTTGATCATCTTTCGTTTTTTGGAAAACCTCATCTAGCTCTTCAATTCTCGATAAAAATTCATCTTTAGAAATTGGAAGAAGTGGTTCTGTAACGAGGTTTTTGATGTTGATATCTTCAAATTCGTTTACTAAATCTAATTCTCTCGCCAAAATCAACAGTTTTCTTGCGACATCATTTCCAGAAAGGTCTTCACGAGGGTCTGGCTCTGTAAAACCTTTGTTCATTGCTTCTTTCACTATGCTTGAAAATTTCTCATCCCGAACTGAAAACTGATTAAAAACATAACTCAAAGTTCCCGAAAAAACACCTTTAATTCGTGTAATATTTTCTCCCGAAAGATGCAGAAGTTTAATGGTGTCAATTAAAGGTAAACCTGCTCCCACATTGGTTTCGTATAAGTATTTTTTGTTATTTTTAGCAAGAATGTTTCTGAAATCTCGATAGTCGGAAATCGAAGAGGTGTTGAAAATTTTGTTAGAAGAAACGATATCAAAACCATTGTCCACAAATTCTGTATAATTTTTAACAAAATCTTTGCTAGCCGTATTGTCCACCAAAACAAGGTTTTCTAGATTGTGATCTTTGGCGTAATGGATAATGTCTTGAATATTAGTTTCTGTATTTGAATAATTGATTTTTTGTCGCCAATCGCTTCTGAAGCCGGATTTATTTAATACCATTTTCTTTGAATTGGAAATTGCAATGATTTTTAAATCAATTCTTTTTCTTGTTAAAATGTCATAGGCCGAATCTAAAATCTGTTCAATTAAAGTAGAACCAACATTTCCATGCCCAATTAAAGCCAGATGAACGACTTTAGGTTTTCCAAAGATCTCGGTTTCGATGATGTTTTGGGTAATTTCCGTTTGGTTATCTGTCACCACAATGTTGACGCGACCAGTTGATGATGCTTGACTTAGTAATAAAGGGAAGATTTTATTACGTTGAAGCTCGGATAGTATTTTTGTATTCTGTTCCGATACAAAACCGAGTACACAAAGGTTATCAATGCTGTAAATATTGCTAACGATGCCCGCGTTTTTTTCATGTTTAAATTCTTTGGAAAGCAATGTTACAGCCGCTTCTGCGTCTTTCTCATCGACCAAAACCGAAACGCCATTTTCTATAGCCTGTTGAGAAATAACGCCAACGCTGATGCCGCCATTGTTTAAAGTGTTAAAAATTCTTGAATCTATACCAATTTGACCAAGGAAGTCCTTGCCTTCGAAATTAACTAAGGCTTTTTTTCTGTATATATTGATGGAGGGTTGATCTGTCATGGTGTTTAGTAAATAGGTTTTAGAAGTTCTTGTAATTGTTTGTATTCCATTAAAAAAGCGTCGTGGCCATGGCTGGATACGATCTCGTCGTAGAAAATATCCTTTTTGTCCTGTTTAATTTTTTCGAAACATTTTTTAATTTCAGATACTGGAAAAAATAGATCCGTATTAATAGCGATGAGGTTGATATTGGCTTTAATTTTTCTTAAATATTTTTCATCCGTATCTATGGTCATCAACAGTTGGTTCATGAGCTTGTAGGCTTTCAAACTAAATCTTTCGTTGAGTTTTTTGCCGTGATAGATAAGCCAATCTTCTGATTCGCGCATGGATTTTTCTGGAAGTATTTTGTTATTAAATCTTTCATTAAGAGATTCTGGCGTTCTGTAACATAACATGGCGTGTACGCGGGCTTTTTCTAAAGGCTTCTCTGCGGAATCTAAAAGGTACTTTTGTACCAAGCATTGTGAATAAAGCCAATCGTGGGTTTTGTAATCTGAGGCAATTGGGATGAAGTTTTCGGCAAGATTTGGTTGTAATGCTAACATTTCCCAAGCAATAGAACCTCCTAGAGAACCTCCAATAATACTATGGAGTCGCTGGATTTTTAAATGTTTTAATCCAAGTAAAAATAGATTTGCAATATCTTTACTCGTAAAGCTTTCATAATCCTCGATAAAAAAATCGTTGTAACCATTGCCAGGAATATTAAAGCTAAGAATACTGTATTTTTTAGTTGAAATAATCTGTTGCGCTCCGATGATATTTTTCCACCAACCTTTGCTTCCAGAAACGGTTGAGTTTCCAGTTAGGGCATGATTTACTAATACAATTGGCGCAGTGCCGAGAGTTTTGCCAAAGACTTCGTAGCTAAGAGGAATTTCAAAGTGTTTTCCTGAAAGTGTTTTGTAATTGATGTGGATTGTTAATAATTCTTTTTTCAATGTTGATGATGTTTTTAAATACATTGAAAATGCCGTTGAGAATGGCTGAAAAAAGAACTTCAGTTGTTATCTGTCCAAAATATTTTGGTAGAACGTAGCACCTTCTTCGCTTTCGCAAAGGGTTGCCAAGGTTTCGTAGGGTCTAGTCCCTCAACCTTTCTGGATAACATTTTCAATATGTGAATGAACGCTTGTGCAAATGTAGCAACTTAATTTTAATTTCCAATAAAAAAATCTAAAAATAACAATATTTTAGAAAATTTTATGGGTAAAGTGTTTTTGTTTTAAGTTTTTATTTAAAATATTCTAATTTCTGATTTTGCTGAGTAGGGGTTTTTTAATCTTTTTT
Organism: Chryseobacterium sp. POL2; assembly: GCF_011058315.1. NCBI lineage: Bacteria > Pseudomonadati > Bacteroidota > Flavobacteriia > Flavobacteriales > Weeksellaceae > Chryseobacterium > Chryseobacterium sp. POL2. The sequence goes on from NZ_CP049298.1 coordinate 2,448,018, forward strand.
AAACATATTTATTGTGATAAAATTTAATGTTTTGAGAACGCCGAATTTTGTAATTTTGTTAGTGAGACTTTATCATTTTAAATAAAATATTTTGATAAGAATAATAGCAAATGGTAGAATTTGAAAGAATAAATAATCCGAATTGGAAAAAATGGGGCCCTTATGTTAGTCACCGCCAATGGGGAAATGTTCGGGAGGATTATAGTAATAATGGTGATGCGTGGGGATTTACAAACCACAATAATGCCGAAAGTTGGACGTACCGTTGGGCGGAAGAAGGCATTGCCGGAATTTCTGATGACAGGCAGTTGATATGTTTTGCCTAGTCTTTTTGGAACAAAAAAGATGCAATTATCAAAGAGCGTTTCTTTGGGTTGAGCAATTACCAAGGCAACCACGGTGAAGATATTAAAGAGATTTTTTATAATCTCGATAATACACCATCGCACAGCTATATGAAAATGCTTTACAAATATCCTATAAATGCTTTTCCATACGAGGATTTAATTAATACCAATGCACACCGAACCAATAAGGAAAGAGAATACGAAATTATCGATACAGGTATTTTTGATAATGATGAATATTTTGACATTTTTATAGAATATGCTAAAGTTGGAGAAGATGATTTTTTGGTGAGAATTGATGTTCATAATCGTAGTGATAATGATGCGCCTTTGGTTGTTTTGCCAACACTTTGGTATCGTAATAATTGGCGATGGGGTTATAACGATTACAAAGCTCAATTAAAATTTTCTAAACAAGGCGAAATTGATATTCATCATGATAGTATCCCGCTGAAGAAGCTTTATTCCAGAAATAAAAATGTAGAAGCGCTGTTTTGTGAAAACGAAACCAATAGGCCGAAACTCTTCGGGGAAACACACGACGATGGTTTTTATAAAGATGGGATTAATGATTATATCCTCCGTGGCGGAACTTCTGTAAATCCTGAGAAATTAGGAACCAAAGCGGCTTTTCGTTGCGAAGAACTTATACCAGCAAAAGCCAACAAAATTTTTGAATTTCGTTTGTCGCCACATATTCTAGAAGATGCCTTTTGGGATTTCGAAGAACATTTCAATCGCCGTATTCAGGAGGCCAATGATTTTTATGCCCATATTCAACAAGATATAAAAAGTGAAGATGAAAAAAATGTCCAGCGACAAGCTTTCGCGGGACTACTTTGGAACAAACAATTTTACCATTATAATGTCGGGAAATGGCTGACAGGCGATCCAGATAATCCTGTTGAGCGTTTAGGCTATATTAGAAATCATGATTGGCAACATCTGCACAACAAAGATATTATCTCGATGCCCGACAAATGGGAGTATCCTTGGTATGCGACGTGGATTTGGCATTTCATTGCGTAAGTTTTAGTTTGATAGATTCTCTTTTTGCAAAAAATCAACTTTTGTTGCTGACCAAAGAATGGTATATGCATCCTAATGGACAACAACCAGCCTACGAGTGGAATTTCAGTGATGTCAATCCGCCTGTACATGCATGGGCAACGTTTCGTGTTTTTAAGATTGATGAAAAACATAATGGAAAACTTGATTTATTCTTCTTAGAAAGTGTATTTCAGAAACTGTTATTAAATTTCACTTGGTGGGTTAATCGTAAAGATTTGAATGGAAATAATATTTTCGGTGGTGGATTTCTTGGCTTGGATAACATCGGCGCATTTGATAGAAATATGAAACTCACCGAAGGTGAATATCTTGAGCAGGCGGATGGCACGAGTTGGATGGCGATGTATGCGCTTAATATGATGCGTATTGCGATGGAACTGGCGACATACAATCCAGTTTATGAAGATATGGCGATTAAGTTTTTCGAACATTATTTGTACATCGCGGAAGCTATGGAAAATATAGGAAACGAAACCAATGGACTTTGGAATAAAGACGATGGGTTTTTTTATGATCTTTTACAATTGCCAGATGGATCCAGCGTTAATTTAAAACTTCGAAGTATTGTTGGTTTAATTCCGATGTTTGCTGTTGAGGTTATTGAGGATAGTTTGCTAGAAAAACTTCCTAATTTTAGGAAAAGGATGGATTGGGTGTTACACAACAAAAAAGATTTAACGCAATTGGTGTCCAAATGGTATGTTGAGGGCGAAGGTAACAAACATTTGATGAGTATCATGCGGAAAACGCGTCTTAAAAAAGTCTTGGACAGAATGTTGGACGAAAAAGAATTTCTGAGTGATTATGGAATTCGCGCCCTGTCAAAAGTTTATGAAGAATATCCTTTCAAATTCAGTATTGCAGGGTATCATTACGAAGTGGGTTATCTTCCCGCAGAAAGCGACAGTCGGATGTTTGGCGGAAATTCGAATTGGCGAGGTCCAATATGGTTTCCGATAAATTTTTTAATTGTCGAAAGTCTGCAACGCTTTCATTTTTTCTATGGTGATAATCTGAAGGTAGAATTTCCGAAAGCTTCTGAAAATGTCGTTAATCTTAACGAGGTTTCTAAAGGACTTTCACAACGATTGTGCAATATTTTTCTGAAAGACAAGCATGGAAATCGCGCGTTCAACGGTGGCGATTCAAAATTCAATCAAGACCCGTATTTCAAAGATTACATCATGTTTTACGAATATTTCCATGGTGACAATGGTCGGGGTGTTGACGCGTCGCATCAATGTGGCTGGACGGCTACGGTTGCCAAATTATTGAAACCGAGATTTTGATCTTTTTTAATGATTAAAGGAGTATGGATTTTTAATATTTAAAATTGGATCTAAAACATCGGAAATCTTGATTGTTATTAGTATTTTTGAGAAGGATTAAACCCTATTTTTTTACAATATTTATTAAATTAAATTTTAAAATTCTAAGAATGAAAAGTTTTGCAGCCACAGACATTTCGACTTACGAAATGCAGGATATTATGAAATATGCGATTGCGCCGCGTCCTATTGCGTTAGCTTCCACCATCGACTCAGAAGGAAATTGCAATTTGTCGCCGTTCAGTTTCTTTAACATGTTCAGTGCAAAACCGCCGATACTGATTTTTTCGCCATTGCGACAAGGAAAAGACGATCCTAATAAAGACTCTTTACGGAATATTTTGGAAGTTCCCGAAGTTGTGATTGGGTTGGTTAATTTTGATATTGTTCAACAAATTTCGTTAGCGTCGGCGCCTTTCGGTCGCGAGGTTAATGAGTTTGAAAAAGTGGATTTAACAACTTTGGACGCTGACCTTGTAAAACCAAAACTTATCGCAGAATGTCCAGTTAATTTTGAATGTAAAGTTCTTGAAGTGAAAGCGCTTGGTGAAAATGCTGGCGCTGGCAATCTTATTATTTGTGAAGTGCTAAAAGTTCATGTTAAAGATGATTGTTTTGGGGAGGATGGAAAAATTGATCAGGCTAAACTAGATTTGGTGGCGCGGCTGGGTGGCGATTGGTATTCGCGAAATAATGATCAAAATCTATTTAAAGTGCCACGACCAAATAATCAAAATATTGGTATTAATAATCTTCCTTTTGAATTGAGAAGTAGTAAAGTTTTTACTGGAAACGATCTAGGAATGTTGGCAAATATCGATGCGCTTCCTGAAGCTCTGTTTTCTTCCGATGTTGACCATCATAAAAAAGCGCAAAACTTCCTGCTTCAGAACAGAATTGAAGAAGCATGGGAAGTTTTAATTTTAAAATCTTGATAATTATTCCGGGAGTTGATAGCCTCTTTTTTGAGAGATTTCAAGGCCAGCTTGTTTTAGCATTTTTGCGGCGCTTCCGTTGATGCGGTCGTCGAGTCCACCGATTTTTCCCATAATGGTTAAACCGGCAATCATGGTGTTGGAAAAGTCAAAAATAGGAACCGAAATTGCCGTGAGATCCGATAAGATTTCTGCGCGACCTTGGCTGATACCGTCTTGTTTAACGGTCTCAAGCATTTCTTTCACTTTGTTAAGATTGTTTTCCAGGTCAAGTTCTCCTTTGTTGCTCTTGATTTCTTCGATAATCATCGGCATCATTGAGCTATGGGGAAGATGTGCCGCAAAGTTTTTACCAACTGCTGAGGTGAGAATAGGTAATACACTTCCGATTCTTAAATCAAATAAAGTTTCGCTATATGTGCCGTCCAATCTATAGATAATGGTTGGGCCGCGGTTACCCCAAACGCCTAAAAATATGGTGTGTCCCAAGTCGTTTGCGAGTTGACGCATATGGGGTTTGCAAAGTTCTGCAAGATCGGATTGGTCGAGATAGGCAAGTCCGAGTTTCAAACAAGAAGTGCCCAAGCTGTAAAAGCCAGTATCGGGATTTTGTTGTACAATTTCTTCTTCCTGAAAACTGACAAGATAAGAGTGGATTTTGCTCGGGGAAAGTCCAATTTGCTCTGAAATTTCTTTTAACGGTAACGGATATTGAGATTGCATTAATGCTTTTAATATAGAAAAGCCAACATTAATTGATTGTATGCCTCTTTTCTTTTTGCCTTCCTCCATGTGATTCTAAACTTTTTACAAAATTAATAATTTTAATGCCAGTTTTATTATAATTAAATAATAAGGCTCTACATTTTCCGTAAAGCCTTTTGTTTTTAGTATTTTCCTGAAAGTAAAGCTCCTGCATTAGGAACTTTTGCTTCGAGTCCTAGTTCTTTTAACATTCTATAGGTTGTAGAGATTGCGGCGGTAATAACTGGTAAGCCAGATTCGTCTTCTACAAATTGTACCGATGGTAAAGATGGCATCTGGACACAAGCTGAAAGTACGATTGCCTCTACACCGTCGAGATTTAGTTTTTTATAAATTTCTTTTAAATTCTCCGGATCCAAAGCTGCAACTTCCAGATTGTCGGAAACCTCTAGTGCGATCCAATCTTTTACAGTAAAACCTTGATCTTCTATATAATCAACAACCATTTGTGTCAAAGGCTTCATGTAGGGTGCAACAACGGCAATGTTTTTTACGCCCAATGTTGTAAGGCCTTCTATCAATGCGCCGGCGCTCGTTACGATAGGTGTGGGATAATCGTTTTCTACTGTTTTTTTATAAAGGCGCTCTTGAGAAACGCAATGATAGCCTTTTCCCATAGACATGATCGCTACCAAGCAGGCATAACCCATAACATCTACGTGAGCATCAGAAAGTTCTAAAGCGCATAAGTCTGAATTAGCGTCCATTTTTGCAAGTTCTTCTTTGGTAACATGTTTCATTCGCATTCTTGCAGAGTGAAATGTAAAACGTTCAGGAAAAATGCTTTCGCGAAGTCTAAACATTGCAGGGATTTCCGTTTCCATCGTTACGTTCGAGCTTGGCACGATTTGTCCAATACGGTAATTTAATTTCTTTGCCATGGTTTAAGCTTTAACAATGTAATTTTTTAAAGTTCCTAATTTGTCAATTGTGATTTCTACAACGTCGCCTGGCCACATGAATTCTTGAGGCTCGCGACCTGCGCCAACACCTGCGGGAGTTCCTGTTGCGATGATATCGCCGGGTTCAAGGCTTATAGACTCGCTGATGTCTTCGATGATGTCGTTAACATTGAACAACATGAATTTTGTATTCCCGTTTTGTTTTTCAACGCCATTTACTTTCGTTGTAATTTGTAAATCGTGAGGATTGCTTAGTTCGTCAGCTGTGATTACATAAGGACCCATTGGTGCGTAGGTGTCTTGACCTTTCGAAACAATCCATTGTCCAGAACGGCGACAATCTCTTGCGCTAATGTCGTTGATAATAGTATATCCAAATACGTAATCTAGAGCTTTTTCTTTTGAAACTTGTGTTGCTTTTTTGCCCATGATAACGGCCAATTCGCCTTCCCAGTCCATTTGTTTGGTAACATTTTCATTGTGCTTGATAGCATCACCTGGGCCGATAACTGTTGTCGGAGGTTTTGAGAAGATAACACATTTCTGTGGTAGATCTTTTGAGGTGTCGAGTGTTCTTGCGGATTCTGCTACGTGCTCTGTGTAATTAAGTCCAATTCCGAAAATGTTCTTGCGTGGTTTCGGTATTGGGGCGGTAATAATTGCGTTGGATAAAGGGATGCTTGTTGCCACCAAGCTTCTAGCCTCGATATTTTTTAAAGTTTCTGCTACTGCTTTTACTGCTGCTGGTCCAAGATCAATAAATTCCAGCATTGTTGACGGTAGGTCGAGATCGTTTTCGATGCCCCAAGATTCCATGTCAATAATGAGATCTTCGTGTACAATTCCTAATCTGATTTCTGATTCGATATCGCTTCTAAAACTTACTAACTTCATAATTTTATATTTTATTTTAATTGCTGGTGTCCTTCTGGGTGTGCTTTTTCTTGATAAAAACCTAATTTTTCCACGGTTGGTAAATCATTGAAAGAGAATAAATACAACTCTTCTGTTTCGGATGTGTTAGCGAATTCGTGATACAGCCAAGATGGAATGCAGAAAGTGTCTTTTTCTTTAAACTCATATTTAATACCGTCTATGATAACATAACCTTGGCCTTGTGCAACTTGAAATACAAAAGAACCGGTATGTTTGTGGGCTTTGGTTTTTTGTCCAGGTTTTAGCATTTGCATAGTAGCGCCCATTGTTAGCATAGGATGTCCACCTGTTAGAGGATTGGCGTATCGCATGATGTAGGCGTCATAAGCTGTGCCTTCGCTAACTTGAGCTAGATTTTGTAAAGCTTTTTGTGTATTTTCCCAAGAATATTTGAATAATGGTGAGTAAGGTTTGTCCCATTCTCGGTCTATTGGGATAACGCCAGCACCTGAGTAGCTCATTGGTGAATAATTTTCTGCGACAACCAAATCTTGTCCGCCAGCTTCTTCTTCCAATACAGCATAATCATTTGCTTCGAAAGCGTTAATCATCGGAATGTCCAAGCCGTCTAGCCAAATGCAGGTTTGTCCATCTTTTTCTACGCCATGCTCATGCCATGCGCTATTTGGTGTAATCACAAAATCGCGAACGCCTAGTTCTATTTTGTTGCCGTCAACAATAGTGTAGCCTTTTGCGCCTTCCATGATGAAACGAAGCGCAGATGCTGCGTGGCGGTGCGCGGGTGTGAACTCGCCAGGTTGCGTTATTTGGATGCCGGCATAGAGTAGTCCGACAGCGGCTTTTTCCTTGATTCTATTCTTATTTTGAAGATAAACAACGCGTCTGCCTGCTTCGCCAGGAGTTACCAAACGTGCCGCTTCCAAGACAAATGGACGTAACTTTTCGTAGCTCCAAAACATAGGGGCGGAAATGGTATGTGGTTCCCATGGTTCGATATCGTTGGCGACAGTCCATAACGCGCCTGTGTCCATGTCTTGTAGTTCTTTATAATATATTTCTAGTTCTTCGGAGCTTTTTACTTTAGCTCTACCATAGATGTCATCGCTGTAGTTAGTTTCCATAAGTTTGATTTTTATTGTAATCTAATTCTTCAATTGTTTCATAAAACTGAGCAGGAGTTTGGGGTGTGGTATTCACTTTAAAGTCAAAGATATCAAATCTGTTATAGTGACCCAAAATGTCGTGCATCTGTTTTGGTTGGATGCAAGCGGATAAGTCTATTTCAGCGTAAGCAATGCCTTCTTTGTCAATTAATGGTTCGCCAATAACTTGCCCGTTAGGGTCGATGAAGCCTGAAAATGCAGAGTTTTCTCTTTGGAATAATGATCGACATTCTGGATTTTCTTCTTCAAAAAGTTTAATAATATCCTCATTAATTGTACTGCAAGAGATAATGGTGTAAAGTTTACCCTCGAACGAATGAGCGGCTGCACGAATTTTTATAGCTTCAGCCATATTGTAGTCAACTGGTGCTACAGGAAGGCTGATGTAGTTGGCGATATGGATCAGTTCTCCTTGAGAAATTAAAGCAAAACGGGCTAAGGTGTTCGTGTTTTCTCCGCACGCCAGAGTTCCTAATGGGCCAACGGAAGTGTCATAAACTTTAAGAGAAGAACCGTCGCCACCAGTCCAAGTTAGCTTTTCTGCCCAAGTCGGAACCAGCTTTCTGTGCCTTCCCAAAAGTTGACCTTCGTTTGAGATAATCAAATTGGTATTATATATAGTACCAGTCTTTCTGTTTTCTTTTTCGTTAATTCCGATAACGACATTGATGTTGTTGAGTCTTGCGGCATCAAATAATTTTTGTAGCCTCGGATCGTCAATGGCGATAGAGTTTTCATATAATTTTTTAAACCATTTGCTGCCCTTTACCGGATTCATAATCCAATTCCAATATGGGTAAGCGCAAATGAAAACTTCTGGAAATGCTACTAGTTCGGCGCCATTGCTTGCTGCTTCTGCTATCAAATTGCAGGCTTTATCAATGGTCGCTTCGATGTCAAAATATACTGCGCTGGTTTGTACGGTTGCAGCCTTGAATTTTCCTAACATGATTTGGTGTGATTTTTTACTTTGATTCAAAAATATAAAATTGATTTCAATAATGGTGAATAAAAATATAAAAAAATCAAATAAAATTTTGATTTAAATATTATTTGGCTGAAAATCAAATAACTAGAATAATTCAGCAAAAAAAATATGCAAATATTGAATTTATTTTACCAATGTTGAATTTTTTTTATACATTAGCAAAACCCAAACATTACAAAATATTAATATGAAAATTCATTATTATGGTTCAATTAAAAGATAAAGTATTTATAATAACGGGGGGCGTTGCTTCAATCGGTTATGAGATTGCAAAGAAAATGATTGATCTAGGGGCTAGAGTTGTGATTGCTGATATTGCAGATGATATGGGCAAGGCGGCCCAAGAGCGCTTAGGAGAACACGCGTTCTTTGTTCATACAGATATTACTAAAGATGAAGATTGTGAAAATCTGATTCAGCAATGCGTAAATAGATTCGGTAAAATAGATGTTTTAGTAAATAATGCTGCATCTTATGGTGATGATGGCGCTAAGACCACTCGTGAAACATGGCTCCATACACTTAATGTAAATGCTGTTGCGGCAGCAATTTTGGGTGAGATGGCACGTCCTTATTTGAAGGCGTCAAAAGGTTGCATTGTTAATACGGGCTCAATATCTGGAGCTTTTCCTCATATTGAACGCTGGGCCTATCCTGTATCAAAGGCAACATTAATCCATCTTAATAAAACCCAGGCTGTTGAATATGCAGCGGACGGTATTCGTGTTAACATGGTGCGTTTAGGGCATGTTTGGTCTGCGCCTTTCGAAGGTTTAACTCAGAATGATCGTGCGCATGCGGATAAAGTTACGAAAGCTTATAATCTTATTGGTCGTGTGGCTAATGGAGAAGAAATAGCGAATGCGGTAGCTTTTGTAGCGTCTGATGATGCTAGTTATATGACGGGTTCGGAGATTGTTGTGGATGGTGGCTATAGTGCTATGGGGCCAGAGCAACATTATCCGTTGATGTCAAAATTAATGAAAAACCAATAAGCAAATTATAATATATGTCAAGAAAAGTTTCAATTGTAGGTGCGGGGCAATCCGGCCTGCAGCTAGGTTTAGGCTTAGTACAAAAAGGTTACGATGTAACAATTTATAGTAATCGTACGCCTGAGCAAATTAAAAATGGAAAAGTAATGTCGAGCCAGTGTATGTTTGACATGGCTTTGGAAAATGAAAGAGAGTTAGGTATTAATTATTGGGAAGATACTTGTCCGCCAGTTGAAGGCTTGGGTATCACAGTGCCTCATCCAGAAAAACCAGGAGAAAAATTATTCACTTGGGCAGGGAAATTGGATAAGCCTGCATATGCAGTCGATCAACGTATCAAGATGCCTTACTGGATGGAGAAATTTGAAGAAATGGGTGGTAAAATCATCATTAAAGATGTTGATGAAAACGATCTAGAAGATATTACTGCAGAAAGCGATTTGACCATTCTTGCAGCAGGTAAAGGAAGTATTGTGCAAATGTTCGAGAGAGATGCTGAAAAAAGTATGTATGACAAACCGATGCGTGCTTTGGCGTTGACTTATGTGAAAAACATGGAACCTAATAAGCCATTTTCCAAAGTGGCATTTAATTTAATTCCTGGTGTTGGAGAATATTTTGTTTTCCCAAGCGAAACTATTAATGGTTCTTGCGAAATTATGGTTTTAGAAGGTATTGTTGGTGGTCCAATGGATTGTTGGCAAGACATCAAAACACCAGAAGAACACTTGGCTAAAAGTTTAGAAATTCTTAAAACCTATTTACCTTGGGAGTACGAACGTTGTAAAAATGTAGAGTTAACAGATGATAACGGTATTTTGGCAGGACGTTTTGCGCCAACGGTGAGAAAGCCAATAGCGACACTTCCTTCTGGTAGAAAAGTTTTCGGAATTGCGGATGTTGTTGTTGTTAATGATCCAATTACAGGACAAGGTTCTAATAACGCTTCGAAGTGTACCAAAATTTATTATGATTCTATTTTAGAAAGAGGCGATCAAGCTTTTGATGAAGCTTGGATGCAAGGTACTTTTGACCAATATTGGGAAGCTATTAAAGACGTAGCACTTTGGACAAATACATTGCTAGGCCCACCGCCACCACATATTCTTAAATTCTTAGGTGCGGCAGCTTCTCAACCAAAATTAGCACATTTGTTTGCTAATAATTTTAATGATCCTAGACAATTCTTCCCTTGGTGGTTGGATCCAGTAAAGACTGACGAATTAATCGCTGAAAACGCTTAAAATAAAACTTATGGAAATTAAAGAGTTTGACAGCAGAGCCTTTCGTAATGCCTGTGGGACTTTTACTACAGGTGTTACAATTATCACGAGTAAAAAAGAAGATGGTACAGTGCATGGGATGACGGCTAATGGGTTTATCTCTGTTTCTTTGGATCCGCCATTAATTGCCGTTTCCATTGGTAACAATCAAAAGATGCTCGAGACGATTAAAAATTCTGGCGTATATGGCGTAAGTATTCTTAAAGATGATCATTTGGAGCATTGCAACCACTTCGCAGGAAAACACAATCCAGACTTGGTGGTAGATTTTGTTGAGTATGACGACGTTCCTGTTTTGCCAAATGCCTTAGCGCATTTCGTAACCAAAGTTCATTCCTCGCATTTGGCGGGCGATCACACCCTTTATATTGGGGAAGTTTTAGATTTTTATTCAGAAGAAGATGGTAATCCCATTCTTTTTCACCGAGGACAATTTAGAGAATTAAAGTAATTTAATTCCATTTCAAATTTCAAAATATTATAATGAGTTCACATCCTTTTACAGAAAAAAATAAATTTATACTTGGTACATTCTCAACCAATTGCGGCGGTGGAATGACCGTTTCCAAGCTTGATGACCGTTGGAAAGCAACTTGGGAAAACAATGAAAAACTTGCCGTGTTGCTTGACGAGGCGGGTATCGATTTTATGCTTCCTATCGCACGTTGGGTAGGTTATGGTGGTGAGACAGACTTTCATGGTGAGGTTTTAGAAACAGTAACTTGGGCAACTGCTTTGCTGGCAAAAACTAAAAACATCCAGATTTTTGCAACCGTTCATACTGTTGCTAATCATCCTTTGGTGTTAGCGAAACAAATCGCAACCATGGCAAAAATAAGTGGCGATCGCGTCGGTCTTAATATCGTTGCTGGTTGGAATAAGCCAGAATATGATGCCTTAGGTTTAGATTTACCAAACGATCACGAAACGCGTTATGCTTATGCGCAAGAATGGATTGACTTTGTGAAAAAATTATGGACAACAAAAGAAAGGTTTGACTGGAACGGAACGTATTTTAAAACCAAAGGAAGTTACGGAAATCCATTGCTGGAAAAAACACCGCCAATTCTTAATGCGGCAGGTTCGCCACAAGGTCGTTCTTTTGCAATTAATAACGTGAATTATCTTTTCACACCAGCCATTGATCTTGAACGTTCTAAAACTGAAATCGCTGAACTTAAAAAACAAGCAGAAGCAGAAAATAAAAAAATCGGTGTGTTGACTTTCTCTCATGTAATCTGTAGACCAACAGAGGAAGAAGCGCTTGCCGAAAAGAAAAGAATTCTTGATAATATTGATGACGGTGCTGTTGACAATCTGGTTAATTTGCAGTTTGCACACGCGCATAGTTTTCCTCATGATTTGTTAGCGGAGATTAGAGAAAGCATGGCACTTGGACATGGCGGCTTCCAGTTAGTTGGGACACCACAGCAAGTTGCGGATAAGATTTGTGCTTTGCATGATGCCGGCTTTGGAGGAACAACTTTGTCGTTTTTCGATTATGTAAAAGAGTTTCCATATTTTAGAGATAATGTTTTGCCGATCTTGGCAGAGAGAGGTATTAGATAACTTATATAGCATTTAGCTTAAAATTATTTTTCATGAAAATAACGGTAATTGGAGGAGGACCAGGTGGAATGTACTTTTCAATTTTAACAAAGAAAAGAATTCCAAATGCGCAAATTGATATTTATGAACAAAACAAACCCGATGATGCTTTTGGTTTTGGAGTAGTTTTTTCGGACGAAACGCTTAGTGAGTTTTTGTCTTACGACGAACGTTCTTATGAGTTAATCCGAAATAGCTTTGCCTATTGGGATAATCTGGACGTTGCCCGTGATGGAGAAATTGTCAGGATTGAAGGGAATGGCTTTTGTGGATGCTCTCGCAAAACTTTGCTAGAGCTTTTGCAACAGCGCTGCAAAGAAGAAGGTGTTAATCTTCACTTTGAAACCCGCGTTAACGATGTATCACAATTTGATGATAGCGATTTGGTTTTATTTGCTGACGGTATTAGTTCTTCCATGCGTGGAAAATTTGAAAACGAATTTGGTACCGAAACAGAAATGCGTAAAAACCGTTTCATCTGGTGCGGAACAAGCAAGCCTCTAGACGCTTTTACCTATTTTTTTAGAAATACACCTTACGGTGCTTTTTGTGCGCATTCTTACCAATATGAAGAAGGAAAAAGTACGTTTATTTTCGAGTGTTCTCAAGAGACTTACGACAAAGCGGGTTTTGTAGAACAGGATGAAGCGGGTTCTTTAGCAAAATTGGAAGAGCTTTTCAAGGAAGAATTAGATGGTCATAAGTTGATTGGTAATCGATCTTGGTGGCGTACTTTTCCTAGAGTTTATAATGCCAATTGGTATTTTAACAACAAAGCACTGATTGGTGATGCCAAAACATCGGCCCATTATTCTATTGGATCAGGAACCAAATTGGCGATGGATTGTGCGATAGGACTTTCGGATGCCGTGGTTGCCAATCAAGACAATATGCAAAATGCATTAGAGGATTATACCAAACGCCGCAGAATGCCAGTAGATATGATTCAGCATGCTGCAGACGTTTCTTTGATGTGGTTTGAAGATATGGACCGTCACATGAAGTTGGATTTTGACACTTTCAGTTTTGCGGTGATGTCTCGAAGTAAAAAAATTACCATCGAGAATCAAGCGCGCCGTGATAAGAAATATGCAGAACGAATTATTCAGAATTTTAATAAAAGAATTGGGTCAGAAGATCTTAATACGCCTCCTGCATTTACGCCTTATCAATTAGGAAAATTAACATTACACAACCGCATCGCTATGAGTGCGATGGGGCAATACAAATCTGTGGACGGTATTCCTGGTGAATGGGATTTCGTGCATTTGACCTCACGTGCTGTTGGTGGTACAGGTTTAATAACTACAGGTTTGGCGGCAATTTCACCAACGGGAAGAATCACGCCAGGTTGTTATGGACTTTATAATGACGAACAGGTTACAGCTTGGAAACGCATTACAGAGTTTATCCATCAACATACAGATTCTAAAATTGCTGTGCAGATTGGGCATTCGGGCAGAAAAGGTTCTTGCCAATCGACTAACTTAGGAAAACATCTTGAGGAAGGCGCGTGGCCATTAATTTCTGCAGATGCAATTGCCTTTCGGCCAGAATTTCCAACGCCAAAAGCAATGGATATTGAGGATCTCAAAACGGTGAAAATGGAATTTGTTGATGCAGCTAAACGCGCTCTGGAAGCTGGTTTTGATGCGGTGGAATTACAAATGCATAATGGGTTTTTATTGGCTTCATTCCTTTCGCCTTTGACCAATAAGAGACAAGACCAATATGGGGGAAATATTGAAAACCGAGCGAAATATCCTTTAGAAATTGTAAAAGCGATAAAGGAAGTTCTTGGCGATGTTCCTTTAATTGTTAAACTAAATGTGATCGACTGGCATCCTGAAGGTATTACAAAAGATGAGGTGGAATATGTCGCAAAACAATTGAAATCTTTGGACGTTGATATGTTAAATGTAAGTACAGGAAATACCGTAATCGATCAAAAACCGTTTATGGGAAGAATGTGGCAAACACCATTTTCCGAATGGATCAGAAATACAATTGATATTCCAACCATGACTTCTGGTCGTATTGAAAGCATTGATCAAATCAACACCTTGTTGCTAAATGCGCGCGCGGATATGGTTGCTTTGGGACGTTCTCTGTTAACAGATCCTTATTTTGTTCTTACAGCTAAAGCTTATGAGCAATACAAAGCAAATGATCCCATGTCAATTGGTGCACCATATCCTTATATGGGAGGCGTTGCAACAGAGTACATGAAAGCTAAAAAAGACCGTGAAGAATTTGAACAAATGAAACGTGAATTAAAACCAGTAAGTCACCAACTTCAAAAATAAAACATACACCAATGAACAATTTATTAGATATTTTAAAAACGAAAAAAATTGTTGATCTAACACATACACTTAACGAAAGTTTTCCAGCCTTAGCGCTTCCACCAGAAATGGGGCAAGTCGCAACTTTCAAAAAAGAACAAATCTGCCGTTATGACGAAAAAGGACCGGGTTGGTACTGGAATAACTTTACGGTCGGCGAGCATTTTGGAACACACTTCGATGCGCCCTCACATTGGATAACAGGAAAAGATCATAGCAACAATACTGTTGACAACATTCCAGTGGAAAATATGATGGCAGGCGCTTGTGTAATAGATGCAAGTGCAGAAGTTTCAGAAAATCCAGATTTTGTATTAACACCAGAATTTATCCAAGAATGGGAAAAGCAACATGGCGAACTCGAGAAAGGTGCGTGGGTGTTATTCCGTACCGATTGGAGCAAAAGAACCTTGGATGAAGCTTTTACAAATACAGATGAAAATGGACTAAATCATACACCAGGACCAAATAAAGAAGCGGTGGAGTATATGATTTCTAAAGAGGTGTTGGGCTTCGGTGTTGAAACCGTTAATACAGATGCCGGGATGTCTTTTACTTGGGAGTTTCAATTGCCGTGTCATACGTTGATGCATGGTGCAGGGAAATATGGTTTGCAATGTTTGAAAAACCTAGATCAATTACCTCCAAAAGGAGCAGTAATCGTTGCAGCACCGTTAAAAATTGAGGACGGTTCTGGAAGCCCGCTAAGAGTTTTAGCAATTGTTTAAAAAAATCTTATTATTTTTTAGTTTGAATTAAATTAAAATGTTGGAGTTATGGCTGAACGTTCGTTTAAGCAAGAAGTTGAAAAATTACGATTAAAAGAAGGTGAAATTTTCCATGGAGAAGGGATTTTAGCCGTAACTAAAGCCTTGCTGCAATGTGGTGTTGGCTATGTTGGTGGTTATCAGGGGTCGCCGATTTCGCATCTTATGGATGTATTCGCAGATGCAGATCCACTTTTGAAAGAACTGGGCGTTTATTTTGAAAATAGTGCCTCGGAAGCAGGTGCGGCAGCCATGTTGTCGGCATCTGTAATGTATCCCGTGCGTGGTGCGGTAACATGGAAGTCGACGGTTGGCACCAATGTAGCTTCGGATGCGCTTTCAAACTTGGCGTCGTCTGGTGTTACGGGTGGAACAGTGGTTATTATCGGTGAAGATTATGGCGAAGGTTCGAGTATTATGCAGGAAAGAACACATGCTTTTGCGATGAAATCTCAGATGTGGTTGATCGATCCACGACCAAATTTACCAAGCATTGTCCACTTTACGGAAAAAGCGTTTCAGCTTTCGGAAGCGAGTAACACGCCCGTTTTTTTGGAATTGAGAGTTAGATCTTGCCATTTGTACGGGCAATTTGTGGCCAAAGACAATCAAACACCAAAATATACTTTAGCGGAGGCGCTTAACAATCCAATTCGGGATCTCAATAAAATAGTCCTTCCGCCAGCGTCGTTCCTACAAGAGGAAGATAAAATTAAACGTCGATTACCGGCTGCTATTCAGTTTATTAAAGATAATAAAATGAATGAATTTTTGTCGGGAGATCGTGAGGATATCGGAATAATCGTTCAAGGGGCTTTGTTTAATAACTTGAATCGCGCATTAATTCAATTCGATTTATCAGATCATTTGGGTAATGTCAAGATTCCAGTGTATGTGATGAACGTAACTTATCCTGTGATTGATGATGAGGTTTTAGAATTTTGTAAAGGTAAAAAAGCCGTACTTCTTGTTGAAGAAGGTCAACCTAATTATATCGAACAAAGTATTGGTTTGACCTTGTTCCATAAGGAAGTGAAAACAAAACTTCACGGTAAAGATTTGTTACCGATGGGTGGCGATTATACCATCGGACGATTGGAAACAGCCTTGTCGGAATTTTTTAATCTTTATCAAAAAGAAATTGAAATCTCAGAACGAGAAGGTTCTATTAACATTTTGGCGGAAGATGCCAAAGCTTTATCAGAAGCAGTACCTGCAAGACCGGCAGGTTTTTGTACTGGGTGTCCAGAACGCCCAATTTTTGCAGCCTTAAAATTGGTGCAACAAAATATGGGTGACTATCACGTTTCGGCAGATATTGGTTGTCATTTGTTTTCTATTTTACCCCCATTTAATATTGGTGCTACCACGATGGGTTACGGTTTAGGTGGCGCTTCGGCTTCGGCATTTAATATGGACTTTGTCCGAAAAGATAATGGACAAAAACGCGTTATTTCCATAATGGGAGATGGCGGATTTTGGCACAACGGTTTGACAACAGGTATTACCAATGCTGTTTTTAATAATAATGATGGTTTAACAATTATTATTGATAATAATTATGCTGCAGCAACGGGAGGGCAGGATGTACCATCGTCTAGATTTAATAATAAAATCCGAACGATTAATAATCCGATTGAAAAAGCAGTTCACGGTGTTGGCGTCAAACATGTCGATTTTATTGATAATACTTATGATGTTGACAAAATGGTAAAAGTAATTACCAAAGCTTTAACGTCAAACGAAAAAGGTCCAAAAGTTATTATTGCACAATCCGAATGTATGCTGAATAAGCAACGTCGTGATAACAAAGTGAAAAAGAAAAAACTAGAAGAAAAAAAACGCGTTGTCAACGAGAAGTTCGGTATAGATTCCAAAGTTTGTACAGGCGATCACGAGTGTATGCGACTTTCGGGCTGTCCATCGTTGACGTTGACCTACAGCGATAATCCGCTGCGCGAAGATCCTATTGCAACAATAGATTCTTCTTGTGTGGCTTGTGGTAATTGCGGTGAGGTGGCAGAAGCAGCAGTATTATGCCCATCATTTTATAAAGCACAAGTGGTTAAGAACCCAACAAGTTGGGAAAAGTTTAAACACAACGTGAAGCAAAGTATTTTTAGTTATTTACAAAATAGAAGAGAGAAAAAAAGACAATTGGCATGAAAACTTTAGAACCTATTAAAATAGCTTTATTAGCAGTTGGAGGCGATGGTGGCGGCGTTCTTACAGGTTGGATTGCACAACTTGCGGAGAACAATGGCTATTTTGTTCAATACACTTATATTGCGGGAGTTGCCCAAAGAACGGGCGCAACTGTTTATTATATCGAATTATTTCCAACCAAAAATCTGCAAGATAACGTAGCAGAAAAAACGCCCGTACTTTCACAAATGCCAGGCCCACACGATGTGGATATTTTGATGGCGACAGAATTAATGGAAGCGGGTAGATCCATTCAACGCGGCTTTGTTTCCAAAAAGACAACGATGATTTTCTCGACCAACCGTAACTTGGCGATTCGTGAAAAAGAAAGTTCGGGAGATGGCATTGCAGATGGCGCGAAAATTTTTGAAATGACCGAAAAGTATTCTAAAAAATCGCTATTCGGAAATCTTAAACTCATTGCAACCAAAAACGGAAGTATTGTATCTTCTAGTTTGTTTGGAGCTTTGGCAGCAAGTGGAACGTTGCCGTTCTCTAAAGATGAATTTATCAAAGTGATCGAAACTTCTGGCGGAAAAGGCATCAAACAGAGTCTTAACTCTTTCAATGAAGCTTATCAATATATTAAAGATTTTATTTCGCAGCCCAAACCTTATCTGCCGGATATACGTCCTGCGGTGTTCCAGGCTTTACCAACGTCGGTTTCATCTAAAAAATTAAATGAAATTTTAGAAGAAGTGAAATCAAAATTTCCTATGGAAACGCATGACGTCGTTTGGCATGGACTTAATCATGTTATCGATTTTCAGGATTTAAAATATGGAAAGGTCTATTTGGACAAAGTTTTACAAATATTAAATTTAGATTCTTCGGATAAAAATTATCAGTTAACAAGACAAACCGCGAAGAACTTAGCTGTAGGAATGGCTTATGACGATTTGATTTTTGTGTCTGACGAAAAAACCAAAAAATACAGACAAAAAGAAGTCTATCAACAAGTTGGTGCCAAAGAAAACGAAATCGTTAATACATTAGATTATTTGCATCCAGGCTATGAGGAGGTTATCGGGTTTTTACCGGCGAGCTTGGGCAAAAAGTACATCGATAATGAAAAAATGCGCGACTTTTATAAACGAAAGTTTGACAAAGACAGAAGAATGCACTCGACAGGATTGTTTAATTTTTTGATGCTTTATGTGATGGGAGGCATGCGCGGATGGCGTATGAAAACTTTCCGTCATTATGAAGAGATGGAGAATGTCGATCAATGGTTAGAAAGAATAAAAACGATTACTAAAGTTAATTACAACTTAGCCGTTGAAGTTGCCAATTCTTATCGACTGAAAAAGGGTTATGGCGATACTTATAAAAAAGGACATTCCAAATTTGCAATGCTTAATAAATATGCAACAGATTACATGAATGTTCCGAATATCGAAGAAAAAGTTCAGCACATCTTGTCGGTGGCTATTCAGAATCATGACAAAAAAGAAACCGAAAAACTTATCGCAAACCTATAAGGTTTAATAATTTAATAAAAATCATTGTATGTCAAATTACCATACTATTCTTGTTGGAGGAGGAATCAATAACTTGGTTTGCGCTAGTCTTCTAGCAAAGTCTGGAAAATCGGTATTGCTTCTAGAAAGAACCGAATTTCTTGGTGGCTGCATCCGTAGCGAAGAATTGGCAGGATGTATTATCGATAGCCTTTCCACGGCATATCCATTGTTTGTGACCTCGCCAGCGTACGCCGCTTTGAAAGAGGATTTGGACAAAGAAGGTGTCGAGTTTGTTTCTACAACCACGCCAACAGGAACGGTATTGTCTAATAAATCTTATGCTTTAATTACGACGGATAAAGCAACAAACGATAAAACCTATAATGGGCTTTTTGATGGTGATGGGAATCGTTATCGCGATCAAATTGCTTTTATTGAACAAAATGCGGATTTGCTTTTTTCTTTTTTAGGAAAAGATTTGATGACTACTTCCATGGCGACTTATCTTGCGAAATACGTTTGGAAGAATAAAATTAAAAATACAACCGAGAAAGTCGGCTCTTTCGTGGCTAATGTCAGAAACGATTTTCCGAGATATTATAAAGGAAAAGAATTGCAAGCTTGCCTTGCACCTTGGATTTTGCATACAGGTCTTGCCCCAGAAAGTCCTTTTTCATCAACGATGGCGAAGATTATAGCTTTTACAGTAGAGTTGGTAAGTTTACCTTTGGTGAAAGGTGGAAGCTACAAAATTGTCGATGCTTTTAAAAATATTATCGAAAAAAATGGCGGCCAAATTTTACTTAACCAAGAAGTTGACGAAATTTTAGTAGATGTTGACGAGAAAGTAAAAGGCGTTCGTACCAAAGATGGAAAAGCTTTTGAATCCAAAAACGTTGTTGCAAGTGTTACACCAAAACAACTTTATGGAAATCTATTAAAATCTTCAGCAAAAGTTTCTAATGAGGTGAAAAATGATGCCGAAAATTATCGCTTCGGGATGGGAAATATGCAGATTCATGTGGTGATGAATGAAGAACCGAAATGGTATGACGAGGCGCTTTCCAAAGTTACCTATTGCCATCTTTCGGATGGTATTAATGATATTTCCAAAGCTTGTATCCAGGCGAAATGCCAAGAATTACCAGAGCAACCAACCATTGCTATTGGGCAGCCAACTGCGACAGATCCTACTCGTGCAAAAGATGGCAAACATGTTTTGTGGATTCAGCTTCCAGAATGTCCTAATTTTCCAGTAAAAGACGCTGCAGGACAACTGTCGCATCTTTGCAATGGCGAATGGACTGAAGAACTCAAAGAAGCTTATGCAGATAGGGTTTTAGAAAGAATTAGTCAGTATATTAGTAATGTTAAATCAGCTTGTGTCGCAAGAAAAGTTATTTCACCGAAAGATTTAAGTGAGCTAAATATTAATCTTGTTGGTGGCGATCCGTATGCCGGATTGTGTGAGATAGAACAGTATTTGGTTTTTAGACCTTTGAAGTCAACAAAAAATCATACAACGCCAATTAAGAATCTTTACCAAAGTGGTGCTTCAACACATCCAGGGCCAGGATTGGGCGGAGGGTCTGGCTTTTTAATAGCTCAAGCTTTAAAATAAAATTTGAAAATGAAATTTATTAAAGAACAACGTATCCGTTTCGAACATTGTGATCCCGCAGGAATTGTATTTTATCCTCGATATTTTGAAATGTTAAATGGGCTTATGGAAGATTTCTTTCGTGAGGTTTTAGAATATCCGTTTGAGCAGATGCATCAGGATAGCGGTATTCCGACGGTGGATATCAAAACACAGTTTAAATCCCCAGCACGTTTGGGCGATATTATTTCCAAAACGATGTTTATATCAAAGTTGGGTAAAACCTCGTGTACATACCAATATCATTTTAGTTTAGATAATAAAACAATTTTGGAAGGCGAAGGGACTGTTGTGTTTGTGAGTCTTAAAAACAATGGAATAGAGCCTAAAGATTGGGCTGCGCTGCGTGACAAAATGCAGGCTTATTGTGAATAAAACAGATGGAAATGTATTGTTAAAAGAAGAAAAGTGAAACAAAAAAACCTCGTAGATTTGCGAGGTTTTTTTATGTTTTAAGTATGTCAGATTAAGCGTTAGCTTCTACAGATACAAAAGATCTGTTGTTAGCTTTCTTTCTGAATACGACTTTACCGTCAACTAGTGCGAACAAAGTGTGGTCTTTACCGATTCCCACGTTTTCACCTGGGTGGTGTTGTGTACCTCTTTGTCTTACAATGATGTTACCAGCGATAGCTTCTTGACCACCGAAGATTTTAACACCTAATCTTTTAGAGTGAGATTCTCTACCGTTTTTGGAGCTACCAACTCCTTTCTTATGTGCCATCTTATTTTAGCTTTTTAAAATTAAACAATTATTCAGCTGATGTTTCTTCTTTTTTAGAAGCTTTTTTAGCTGGTTTAGCTTTTTTCTCACCGTCGAATCCTGTGATAGATACGATTTGGATTTGAGTTAATTGTTGTCTATGACCGTTTTTCTTAGCATAACCTTTTCTTCTTTTCTTTTTGAAAATGATTACTTTGTCAGCTTGAACGTGGTCAAGGATTTCTACTTCTACGGTGATACCGCTTACAGCTGGGGCGCCTACAGTTACTGCTCCGTTAACAGTCATAAGAACTTTGTCGAAAGATACTTTCGCTCCTTTTTCTCCTGCTAGACGGTTTACAAACAACTTCTGGTCTTGCTCAACTTTGTATTGAAGCCCTGCTATTTCTACAATTGCAAACATTGTTTATGATTTTTATATAATTATTCGAGGTGCAAATATAGTGTTTTTTACGAATTATAATATCAAATTATCTTTTTTATTTAAATTATTTATAATTCTGAGTTTTAATTCATTAGCTATTGGTAAATTTGGACTCGAATAATCAACTTTATGTTAGGATTTTTAAAGAAAAAAATTGCCAAAATTTGGGCAAAAAAACATGTTGCCAAAACACATGATTTTAAAACGAATGCTGTCGCACAACAAGAAGCTTTACTCTTAGATTTAATTAAAACTGCCGATAAAACCTTATTCGGACGTAGTCATCAGTTTGAAACGATACAGTCGATTGGCGATTTTCAAAAGCAAGTTCCGATTTCGGATTACGAAGATCTTCGCCCTTATATTGAAAAAATAAAAAAAGGTCAAGCCAAAATCCTTTGGTCAGGACTTCCAGAATATTTTGCGAAAACTTCTGGAACCACTTCGGGCGCGAAATATATCCCGATTTCTAAAGAAGCAATGCCTTACCAAATTGCTGCCGCGCAAAGTGCCATTTTCCATTATATTGCTAAAAAAGATAACGCAGATTTCGTAAACGGGAAAATGATTTTTTTGCAAGGTTCGCCAGAACTAGAAGAAGTGAATGGGATAAAAACAGGGCGACTTTCTGGGATTGTGGCACATCATATTCCTAATTATTTACAGAAAAACAGATTGCCAAGTTGGGAAACCAATTGTATCGAAGATTGGGAAGCCAAAGTGGATAAAATTGTGGAAGAAACGGAATATGAGAATATGACTTTGATTTCCGGGATTCCGCCCTGGTTGATTATGTATTTTGAAAAGTTGACCGAGAAACATGGTAAAAAGATTTCACAAATTTTTCCGAATCTTCAATTGATTATTACAGGTGGTGTTAATTATGAGCCTTATCGTGAAAAAATGAATGATCTTTTGGGAAAACCTGTAGATATTGTACAGACATTTCCTGCTTCGGAAGGGTTTTTCGCTTTTCAAGATGATTTTGAAAAAGAAGGCTTGTTGTTGTTGACCAATCATGGAATTTTTTACGAGTTCGTGCCTTTGGAAGATTTTGGAAAACCAGAGGCTAAACGCTTAACTTTAAAAGATATTGAACTCAATAAAGATTACGCATTGATTCTTACAACCAATTCTGGATTGTGGGCCTATTCTATTGGTGATGTTGTGCGTTTTATTGACAAGCATCCACACCGCATTTTGGTAAGTGGAAGAACCAAACATTTTACGTCTGCTTTCGGTGAACATGTTATCGCTTACGAAGTTGAAGAAGCCATGAAAGCAACGGTCGAAAAACACCCATGCCAAATCACAGAGTTCCATCTGGCGCCACAAGTAAATCCTGTAGAAGGTTTGCCTTATCACGAATGGTTTATCGAGTTTGATAAAGAACCGGAAAGTTTAGAACAATTTAGATTAGAACTGGATCAACAATTAAGAGCACGGAATACCTATTATGATGATTTGATTGCTGGAAATATTCTTCAAACTTTAAAAATTAAAAATTTAAAGAAAAATGCTTTCCAAGATTATGCAAAATCCGAAGGCAAGTTGGGAGGACAAAATAAAATTCCTAGATTGGCTAATGACCGGAAAATTGCTGAATTTTTAAAAAAATTGAGTTAATTACTTTAAAAGATATAGTATTAATGATTTCCCTCGAACCTCTTAAAGTTTTAAAAAATCAAGAATATAAGAATCTTCTTATGGGAAGATTTTTTTTAATACTTGCCTTCAGAATGTTGGCGACATTGCTCGGTTGGTGGGTTTATCAATTGACCAAAGATCCTTTGTCGATAGGTTTAATAGGGCTTTCGGAAGTTGTTCCCGCTGTTGGAAGTGCGCTGTATGCCGGCCATATTATTGACAATAACGAAAAAAAGAAATTGCTTTTAATCTGCAATTATGCTTATGTCGTTTTAATTAGTTTTCTTTTAATTCCTGCTTTTTTGGGACACAAATTTCATTTTACCGGGCACGAAATCACGTATTTTATTTATGTAATTATTTTTTTTACAGGGATTTGTCGTGCTTTTTTAGGACCTTTGGTTCCGTCCATGATTCCTAAAATCGTGAAGATGGAAAATCTTCCGTATGCTGTAACGATGAATCAGGCGACTTTTCTTACAGCATCTGTTTCTGGACATGCTATTGGCGGGTTTTTAATTGCTTTAATCACTATCAAATATACGTTGGTGGTCATTGTTTTTAGTATGATTATCGCTTCTATTTTCTTTTGGAATCTTAAAAAACAACATCCTGTTGTAGACCACGATGAAAAGCCCAAAGTTTGGCAAAGTATTAAAGAAGGCCTTTCTTTTATTGTGAGAACTAAGGAAATTCTTGGGGCGCAAATGCTCGATATGTTTGCTGTGTTATTTGGTGGTGCAGTGGCGATGATTCCCGTTTTTGCAAGCGACATTCTCAAAGTCGGTTCCGAAGGTTTTGGATTGTTAAATGCCGCGTCGGATATTGGATCGATGTGCGTTATTATTTTCTTGTCTATTGTTCCTTTAAAACGCAATCAAGGTAAAATTCTGTTAGCAGTGGCGGCAGGTTTTGGCTTGTGTATTATTGGATTTGGCTTGTCGGAGCTGTATTGGCTGTCATTTGGATTTCTAATGCTGAGTGGCATGCTAGACGGCATAAGTGTTGTAATCCGCGGAACGATTGTTCAATTAAAAACGCCTGACGAATTGCGTGGTCGCGTGATGAGCGTTAACTCTATATTTATTATGTCGAGTAACGAGTTGGGACAATTTGAAAGTGGTGTAATGGCGAAGATTTTTGGAGTCGCAAGATCGGTTGTTATTGGCGGTACATTAACTTTTGCGACTGCAGTATTTATTGGATCGACTTCACCAAAACTTCGCAAGATGGAATACTAATTTTTTGGGCAGCTATTTCCGTCTTCCGCTCCCAATCTTTTGTCATTCCTCATTCTTCGTCATGACAAAAGGATTTCCGCTCAAGCCGGGCTGCACAAGAATTGCACATAAAAAGGCGAACATTTTAAAATGTTCGCCTTTCATTATAATTTATCTTTTAAGACTAATTAATCAATTCAAATCTTGCGTATTCGGCAATTTTCTTTGGAAGTCTGATGCCTTCAGGTGTTTGGTTGTTTTCCAACAAAGCCGCCATAATTCTTGGAAGCGCCATTGCAGAACCATTTAATGTGTGCACCAATTGTGTTTTGCCCTCAGTTTTGTAACGGCATTTCAAACGGTTAGCTTGGAAGGTTTCAAAATTAGAAACAGAACTTACTTCTAACCATTTTTCTTGTGCAGCACTCCAAACTTCAAAATCATAAGTCATCGCAGAGGCAAAACCCGTATCGCCACCACAAAGTCTTAAAATTCTGTATGGTAATTCTAGATCTTCAAGAATAGATTTGATATGCTCTACCATTTCTTCAAGAACAGCATAAGAATTTTCTGGTTTTTCAATTCTTACGATTTCCACCTTTTCGAATTGATGAAGACGGTTAAGACCTCTTACGTGCGCACCATAACTTCCTGCTTCTCTTCTGTAACATTGTGAGAAAGCTGTGTTTTTGATAGGCAGATCTTTTTCGTCCAAGATAACATCACGATAAATGTTGGTTACCGGAACTTCCGCAGTAGGAATCAGATACAAATCGTCTGCACCAACATAATACATCTGTCCTTCTTTATCTGGTAATTGTCCCGTTCCGTAGCCAGAAGCTTCGTTAACAACATGTGGCGGATTAACTTCCAGATAGCCAGCATCGGTGTTTTTGTCCAAGAAATATTGCACCAAAGCACGTTGCAATCTTGCACCTTTTCCTAGATAAACGGGGAAGCCAGCACCAGCTATTTTTACACCCAATTCAAAATCGATAAGATTGTATTTTTTTGCGAGTTCCCAATGTGGGATTGCGCCTTCGCCAAGTCCTTCTACTGGTGTTGATTGATAGATGTTTTGATTGTCTTCTTCAGAACTACCCGCAACAACTTTATCGTTCGGGATGTTTGGGATTTGATAAAGAATATCTAACAAAGTTTTTTCAGCATCATTTAGTTGCTGTTGCAATTCTTTACTCGACTCTTTGTACTGCGCAGTTTGGGATTTTGCAGCTTCGGCGTCGTCCTTTCTGCCTTCTTTCATCATGATGCCAATTTCTTTCGAAATTTTGTTCATTTCAGCAAGTTGGGAGTCAAGGTCGAATTGAAGTTTTTTTCTGTTGTCGTCTGCGGAAATGGCAGCATCTACCAATTCTAAATTTTTGAAATGACGTTTCTTTAAACCTTCAATAACGCGCTCTTTTTCTTCGCGTAAAAAATTAACTTGTAACATAATTTTGTTGTTAGTATATTGATTTTGTTGATGCTTTCTGTTTTAAAATTAAATTTAAAAATCAAAAAACATCAGTTAAGATTGCAAAATTAGTGATTTTTATTTCACGATGTTGACAATATTCGGTTGAGTATCCGATTTTGTAAAGACCAATTGGTTGGAATGCCACATTTTGGAAACTTCAAACTTTTGTGGTGTCCAGTTGTATTCTATTCTTATCGTGTCATCGTCGATAACTGGCGCCTTGTCAACAATTTTTGTTAAACGAATAATCATCGACGAATAATAACTTTTTGAATTTTCGTTGATAGAATCTTTTATCAGACGTGTTGCGCCCGCCACATATTCCACATAACGTACAGAATCTTTGTCCATGATAATGTTGGAGCTAACCGGCTTTTGGTCAGTTGTTGCTAACAAATCTAACAGAGCGACATTGGTATAATGAGCATCAAGTTTTGTATTTAATAAATCTTGACCCGCATCATTTTTGATATAGATATTGAGGATTTGATCAATGTCTTGTACCACGTCGTCATCAGATCGGCAAGCGAGCAATGTTAGGAGGCTAAATATAAAAAGTGAAAATTGTCTTTTCATAGAACAAAGATAATTTTAAATCTTTAAAAAATTTAAGTTTAAAGACTCTTAAGGTATTTTGTAAAGAAGAAAAAATAAATTAAGCCTTCCCAAACCAAAATCGTAGTTAAGGAAATTCCCATACCGATTAAGCCAAATTCTTTAACCAACTGGAACGAAATAAGTGTCAAAAGAAGCAACGATATCGCCGACACCCACGTGTTAATTTCTATTTTTCCTACTGCTGGCAAAAGGTTTCCGTAAATGTTGCGAGAGAGCATTCCAAAGCAAAAACCAAATAATAGAATCATGAGCAAGTTGCCGTTTTCAATATATGTTTTTCCAAAAAATAACTGAAGAAGATCTGTTTTAAAAAAGTAAAAAAAGCCGAAAATAAAAATACAAATCGGGATGAATAATTTGTAATAGTTTCTTAAATAGGACGTCAAAAATGCTTTGTCTTTATGGTTTTTTGTAAGTCTTGGATAATCGCTCTGCATAAAACTTATCGCAAGAAACGGAATGTTCGAAGGTAACAAAATAGCGACTTTATAATTGGCGACAGCGGTTTCGTTCATTAAAAAACTTAATAACAAAATGTCTAATGAAAATAAAGTTTCGGAAATAACAGACGTGAATGCTGTGAAAATCCCGAAGCGCCATAATTCGCGCGTGTTAGGAAAGAGGCTTTTTTTGAAACTGAACATTTCCTTTTTTAACCAAAATAAAGAGGAGAAAGGCATCAGCGCCATCGCGGTCAAATAACCGTAAAATCCCCAATAATATGTCAGTAAAAAAAGCAGAATAAATCCACCAATATTATTAACATTATTGATTCTTGCAAAAATGTTATTTCGGCCTGTTATTCTGTAAAAAGTCTGTATATGATTCAGAAAATAAAATCCGAAAAGCCTTACGCCACAAAATAAAAATATAGTCAGGATGTCATCGTATTTTTCCATGTAAAACATAGAAAAACCAATAAAAATTGCGACCAATACGATTTCGTAGAAAAAGCCTTTGAAGAAAAGATAAGACGATAGTTTTCTTTTGTCTTCTTCATCATGCAAGGAGCCGTATCTCAAGAGAATTTGGTTGCTTCCTAATCCTGCAAATGGTAAAAATATTGCGAATACGGATAGCACGATGCTGAGAATTCCGAATTCATTTTCTGGCAATAATTTTATGATGACAATTGAGGATAAAAACCCACAAATTTTTGCAATCAAAAAAGATAAGAAAACAAAATGCCCTTTATTATTGAAAAAATTATTTAAAAATTCTTTCAAGCTATTCATGTGATTTCAGTGTAGCATGTTGGTTAATAGTCTGCTGGTAGATGTCGTCAAATTGCCTTGCAATCGCCTCTTGAGAAAAATTTTCTACCGCATATTCTCGGATTTTATTTGGATCTGCAAAGCGGATTTCTCCAGAAACAATTTTTTCTAGTTTATTGTACAAATCCTCTTGATTGGCTTTTTCGACACCAACGGCAAAATTTTCTATTATAAACTCTTTGGCGCCACCAACTTCTGTTGACACAACAGGAACGCCACAAGCATAAGATTCTAAAATGACACAACCTTGCGTTTCGTTATCGCTGAAAAGAATGAAACAATCGGAGTTTTGCATTTTTTTGGCAACTTCCTGATAAGAAATGGCACCAAAAACTTCGATGAAAGCGTTTGCGTTAAGTTGTTTTATTTTGTTTTGTAAAGGCACGATATCGCCGTCACCGCCAATTTCCAGTTGTACTTTATAATTGTTTTGGTGCAATTTGGCAACAACTTCTATAATTTCCAAAGGCCTTTTTCTGTCTATTAAACTAGAAACATGCAAAAATCTGAAATTCTGTTTTGGAAACTTCTGCTCACTAATGTCGAAAACCTCTGTCGATACAACATTTGTGATAATCTTCATCGGCGTTTTTATTCCAAGTTGAGAAAGGCTTTCTTTCAGATTGTTGCTTACAGGCATTACAAAGTTAGCTTTGGAAGCAATGTATTTAGCAATTTTAATAATAAACTGGGAAGTCTTGGCATGATTGTCTTTTTGTAAAGCGGTCCAATGTTCGGTAACAACAAAAGGAATCTTGTATTTTTTCTTTAAGTAAACCGCAAAAAGCATATTGTTATGCAACACGTTAGCGTGCACCAAATCTGGTTTTTTCAATTTTGAAAAGCCCAATTTGTAAGCTTTCATTCTTCTCAGAAAATTCGTGGCAGGATTGTTTGTGTTTTTGTAATAAACAATCAAAGTCCGAATGCCATTAATCATTTGGTCATCGAATATGAATTTCTCCTTTTGGTTAAAATCGCCAATAGCATGGAGGATTTCAACTTCGTGTTTCAGCGCCACAGCTTGGGCATGACGTTGCACAAAATTACCATTGGTAGGTTCTAATCTGTTAGGAAACCAAGAAGAAATGAAAAGTATTTTCAATGCAAATTATTTTATAGTCGCCGCCCAACTTCTGTTAAGTGGTTGCAAAAAATGGCTTAAAAAATCTAAATACGTATTTTTAGAAAAGTCGAAAACTTCAATGTCTTTTGATAATTCTCCATTTCTGATTTTATTTTTAAAATCGATAAGTTTTAGCGTTTTAACTTCTCCATTTTCCACAAAACTGGCTTTCATTCTGTCGAACAAACCAAGTTCATATTCTTTATCAAATTCGCGCATTAAACTTCCCAAAGCATCAATGCTACAGCCAGAAGCCATTTCTTTTTCCTCGTCCACACAGATGATGATGAATTGGTTTTTCTCAATTTTGAAAGAAGCTTCCAGAGGCTTGCCGTGCGCTGCCCAAGTTGACAAAAATTCGTACAGACGCTCTGCGATGTCTTTTGCTTCTTTTGTGGCAAAAGGACGTGACGCAGGATATATTATTACTCTATAATCGTTGGTTTCTACGATGCTAGATTCTTCAATTTTCATTTTAAATGTATTTAAATTTAAACCTAAAATTACGAAATATTCTTTAGTTGGCTATTCTAAAAAATAAAACCCAAGCCGTGCCTGAGTTTTAATTGTATTTTGAAAAGTCGGATATTACAAGTCGTCTGCTTCGGCAATAAGTTCTACAATATCTTTGACTTGTACTTCTTCGGTTTTGTTGAAATGCTTCACGCCATCTGTCATCATGGTATTACAGAAAGGACAACCTGTTGCGATGACTTTTGGTTGCTCTGCAAGCGCCTCTTCGGTTCTCTCAACGTTAATGTCTTTGTTGCCTTTTTCTGGCTCTTTGAACATTTGCGCACCGCCAGCACCACAACAAAGCCCATTGGTTTTGCAACGTTTCATTTCTACCAGTTCGGCATCTAGCTTTTCTAAAAGCATTCTTGGTGCTTCGTATTCGCCATTGCCTCTTCCTAAATAGCAAGGGTCATGGAAAGTGATTTTTTTACCTTTAAATTGTCCACCTTCTATCTTCAGACGGCCTTCTTCCATCAGTTGTTTTAGAAACTGCGTGTGGTGAAGAACTTCATATTTTCCGCCAAGACTTGGATATTCGTTTTTCAAGGTGTTGAAACAATGCGGACAAGCTGTAACGATTTTTTTAACATCGTAAGCGTTAAGAATTTCGATGTTTGTAAGTGCCATCATTTGGAAAATAAATTCGTTGCCAGCACGTTTTGCAGGATCTCCTGTGCAAGATTCTTCTTGTCCAAGAACTGCAAATTCAACACCTATTTTGTTTAGAATTTTACAAAAGGCTTTGGTGATTTTTTTGGCGCGGTCGTCAAAACTTCCTGCACAACCTACCCAAAACAAAACTTCTGGTGATTTTCCTTCGGCAGCATATTCTGCCATTGTTTTTATAGTGAAATCCATAATTAGTTTACCAATTTAATCAATGTATCAATTTACCAAATTTCAGTAATGTTACATTGCTAGATTTTTATATTTGTATTAGTTTTCGTTTGCCCAGTTGAGTCTGTCCGCTTGGTTGTATTGCCAAGGTGCAGCATTGTTCTCAACATTGGTCATCATCATATTCAGTTCTTGTGGCGCTGCGGATTGTTCCATAACCAAGAATCGTCTCATTTCAAAAATAATGGATAAAGGATCGAGTAGGATAGGACAAGCTTCGGTACAAGCATTACAAGTTGTACAGGCCCAAAGTTCTTCTTTGGTAATGTAATCGTTTAATAATTTTTTACCATCGTCCACAAATTTGCCGCCGTTGGCGTCCATATTCTTGCCGACTTCTTCTAGGCGGTCACGTGTCTTCATCATTATCAAACGCGGTGATAATTCTTTCCCAGTAATATTGGCAGGACAGTTAGCGGTACAACGACCACATTCTGTACACGAATAAGCGTTAAGAAGCTGAACTTTATTAAGATCAAAAACATCTTCGGCTCCGAACTTTGATGGCACTTCTGCTTGGTCTTCAGCTGGCGCCGCGTATGGATCAGCGTTGGGATCCATCATTAATTTGATTTCTTTGGTTACAGATTCCAAATTGTTGAATTCGCCTTTTGGATCAAGATTCGCATACCAAGTACTTGGAAATGCCAAGATGATATGTAAATGTTTAGAATAATAAAGGTAATTCATGAAGATTAAAATCCCTACAAAATGGAACCACCATGCTGCTTTTTCTACAAGAACTAAGAAGCCGTTGTCAAAGTTGAACCATTCCAAAATAGGAACGAACAGCATGTCGCTTATTGGAAAATAACCTGCGGCTTCATAAAAGCCTCTTGCCTGAAGAATAGATTCTGAAGCATTTAGTTTGAAGAATGCCATCATCAAAGCAAACTCGATAATCAAAATGATGTTGGCATCATCTTTTGGCCAGCCGACAAGTTCTTTCATTGTTAAACGTTTTACGCCAACAATGTTTCTTCTGATAAAGAATACAACAACTGCAAAGATTACTAAAATAGCCAATACTTCTAAAGTTGCTGTAAAGACGTTATAAAATGTATCTCCTAAAATAGAATGTAAAAAGCGATGTGTCCCGAAAATTCCATCGACAATTATTTCTAACAATTCGATGTTAATAATTACGAATCCAACATAGACAAATACGTGTAAAATGGCTGCAATAGGGCGTTTTCCCATTTTGCTTTGTCCTAAAGCTACACGTGTCATGGTTGCCCAACGTTCGGACTTTCTGTCGGATCTGTTAATGTCTTTACCAAGGTTGATATTTCTATAAATCTTTTGTAAGCTTTTCGCAAACATGCCAAAACCAAGAATCAAAAGAATTACAAAAATGATGTTGTCAATATACTGCATATCAATCGAAGTTATTTTTTTCCAAATACAGAAATGTTAATGTAACGTTTAGGGTTAGCTTTAAGATCTTCTATTAAAGCGTTAAGACTGTTAGATGTTTTGTTCAGATTGTTGTAAAGTTCTTCATCTTTGGTAAGCTTTCCAAGAGAACCTTCTCCATTTTGTATGCCAGAAATAACAGAATTCAGTTTGTCTGCTGTTGTGCTAAGATTGTCAATGGCAGAGTTCAGTTTTTTAACATCAACATTGTCGGCAACTGTCCCGAATTTTTCTACTGTTGTTTTTGTAGACTGTAGAGTTTTGTTGGTATTATCAAGTACCGAATGGATGCCAGCTTCGTTATTCGCTAAAAGTCTGTTAGTTTGGTCAGCTGTTGTTTTGAAAGCTGCAACCGTTTGGTTTAGGTTGGCTAAAAGTAGTTTTATCTGTTGGCGATTTTGTTCATCTACCAATTTGTTTGCACTTACCATAGTTGAGTCTAGTTTTGTAAGAACGCTAGCAACTTGGTCTTTTACAGGTCCGACTTGTGAGGCTAAAGAGTTTAACATTGATAGTTGGAAATTCCCCATCAAAGTGTCACCGTCTTTAGCAAGGATATTTCCTTTGGCTAAATTAATCCTAAGCTCTTTGCCAGACATTAAGCCTGGCTCAAAGATTTCTACTTTAGACTGTTTAGAAAATTCGAATCTGTCGTTCACAGTAATTTCAACGACAAAGTGGATGTCGCCAGAAGTCGTCGGGATAGGTTTGATGTCAGAAACCTGACCTACACGTAATCCATTGATGGAAACTGGATTTGATTTTGCTAAACCTTCAACGTTATCGTATTTAATGTAATATTGATTATCGGTAGAGAAGATGTTTTTCCCTTTCATAAATTGATACAATATGACAAAGGAAATAACCGCAAATATTGCGATAAGACCCGCCTTTAATTCTTTACTAAACTTCACGTAAATATTATTTTTTAGGTTACAAATATAAGAATATTGAGATTAATATTCTTTCTAAATAAAATAAGAAAAGCGATTTGCAAAAATACAAACCGCTTTTCTTTATGTTTTTAAATAATTTTATTCTTATTGGTGGTTTTTATCCCAAACTTCAATTCTGAAATCTTCGATATCCGCGTTATCCTGAAGAGATTTAAGATAACCTTGTCCGAACATAGAACTATTTTGTTGTTGGATAGACTCAACGACTTGTTTAGCATCACCAGGCATTTTGTTACTCTTAAGCGATTTGCGTTGTACAACATATACGCCACTCATCCCTTCGATAGGAGAAGAAAGCTTGTTGTTTGCAACACCGAAAGCCGCACCAGCAACTTTTGGCTCCATAGAGTTTGCTAAGAATGCGTTGAAGAAGTTGATGTCAGAGTTTGCTTTTTGTGTGTTGAACATTTTCGCAATTTGATCTAGACTTCCCGCTTTTGCAGAATTGATTTTTTCTATGATTTTCTTCGCAAGCAACTTGTTTTTCACAATAGGTTCAATCTGTTCTCTGACGCTTTCTGGATTTGCCAGACCTGCATCTTGTTTGCCAGCAACGTAAACAACAATGCGATCTCCTGTCCCGTCAACAGTGAAGATATCCGTATCTCCAATTTCTCTTTTCTTGTCAAATGCCCACATTAATATTTCTGAATCTTTATCCGTTCCTAAACCAGGCAATTGACCTTGGAATCGTGTAACAGATTTTGGATTTTGCATAGTAAAGCCACCCTTTTTAGCAATGTTAGAGAATTCGTTAAAGCTCTTACCTTGGATTTGTTGGATAAATCGTGTTGCTTTATTGTGAACATCGCTTTCCGTTTTGTCGGAAGCTTTGATGCTTTTTGCTAAATGAGCTACTTTGTAAGCCATGCTACCCGCTTTTTTATCATCGATTTTGATGATGTGGTAACCGAACTGCGTTTCTGCTAATCCGATTGTTCCTTTGCTGTTTGTTGCTAAGAATTGCAAATATCCTGGCGCAAATTGAGATTCTGGTGTTGTCCATCCCACGCTACCTTTTCTTTCAACAGCGTTCGGTTCATCAGAGAATTTTAAATCTTTATCAAAATTAGCAGCGTTTGATTTTGTGTCTGCAAGGATGCTGTCAGCTAGTTTTTTTGCTGCTTCTTTCGTTCTTGTCGCTGTCGATCTTTCCGCGCCTTTGTAAGCGATAAGAATGTGGCTTGACAATGTAGAGTCAGAAGGTTTCTTATCTAGCAATTTTGATACGATATAATAATTTTGCTCTTTATATGGTCCAAATGTTTGTCCTATTGCAGCAGAGGCGATTTTGTCTTTTAAAGTGCTTGGTAGTTGTTCTGGCTTCAGGTACTGCGGGATGTATGGAACATCTGAGTTAAGCTCAACAAACATAGAGTCATTTGTTGTGTTTTGGAAGTTCTCAGTTCCGTTAAAAGCGTCAGATCCTTTTAGGAATAATTTGTTTAATTCATTAAGCGAAGCCGCGTCGTCTTGCGCACTTGGCGTTGCAGGGAAATAAACGTATCCTAAGTTACGGTTAGCATCAACTTTGAATCTTGTTGGGTGAAGTTTGATATAGTCCAATAAATCTTGTGTTGTAACTTTTACAGGATTTATTTTCTCAAAACTTGTATAATCAACTTTTACATAATCGATGTTTGCTATCTCATCACGTTGTTTCACGATAAGATCTGCTTCTTTTTTGCTGGCGGTAATGCCGTTTCCTAAGTTACCGAAAAGAATTCTTGCCATCATTCTGTATTCAATTGATTTTTTGTTTCTTAACCAACTGTTATACATTTCTGCCTCCCCAGAATTTTGCAGGCTTTCGATTTGTTTTTTTATGTCTTGCAGTTTGAAGTTTCCTTTTTCGTCAAAATTTGAAGGATTTTGTGCAAACATTGGATCGTACTGAAGTTGGCTCCAGAACACATCGTCTGTTAATTCAAGTCCTAATTTTTCAAACTCTTGTTTGATTAGTTTGGATTGTACCAATACTTGCCAAGCTTGTTCTTCAAGTCCGTTTTGTGGTTGTCCTTGTTGTTGAGCCTGTTGTTGAAGTACAAATAATTGGTCATTGAACTCGTCACGGCTAATATCTTCGCCATTAACTTTTCCTAAAATACTAGGGTTTTTTCCAAAAACCTGATCAATAGTATCTGGATTTATTAAGAATGCTACTAATGCTAAGGCAATAACACCCATCAATAACCAAGGTCGTTTTCTAATCTCTCCTAAAACTGCCATTTTTTGTTATGTGTTTATAATCAATTCGCGAAAATACATATTTTTAAAGGAAAATGAAAAATTTGTTTTAAACTTTTATCAATCTGAATGCTATATTAAGAAAAAACCACCGAAAAAATCTTTTTCGATGGCCTTATTTGGAAGAGCTTTGGTGATAGCTATTTTTCCTTTCCACCATACTTTTTATCTATAATTTTGTCCCGGACTTTACCTTCGGTTTGGAAAAATTTTAAAACTTGTTGAGGTGTTAATATTTTTAAAAATTTGTCCGCGTATAATTGTCTATTGTTTAAAAGCTGTTTTCCAACTTCAAAACTTTCGTCAAGTTTTTGTTTGGCTTCATCGTTGCTCAATTTTTCAATGTCAATAGTACCTTTGAATTTGTCTTTAATTTGTTTCTGGCTCAAGGTATATTGTTTAAATATTTCTTTGAACTCTTCCTGCGACTCTTTCGGAATGTTTAATTCGTCGAGTATAATATCTTCTTTTACAGTCTGCATAAATTGGGAACGCTCTCTAGGATTCATGTTTTTTATCATTTGATGACGTTCTTCTTTATCCAGCTGATTCCAGTTGTTTATAGAATTTTGTTGCATTTGCGAAGTTGTTCTTGTCCTGTTAAAATCATTTTGACTAGGACTGAAATTGTTGCCAAGCCCACTGCTTCTTAATTGCGAGGTTGTGGTTTGGTTATTCGTTCTTTGTTGGCTGCGCTCTGTGGCATTTCCACGCCGTTCGGTTTGTGCATCAATATGTAGACTGAACGCCATTAATATTAAACTAAACAATGTTTTTTTCATAACTTTCATTTTTGTGTCGTTTAATTATATAAATCTAAATATACATCTTGATCGACACCTCGTTCGACTTCCGAAATCTGGGCTGGTGTGAAAACTGCTAATATTTGATTCATTTTGTTTTCTGATGAATTGTTGGCGTTAGCAAAAGATGTTGTTGGTGTTTTTTTCTTTGTTTTTGCTGCTGCTAATAATTCTTTAGTTTTCTTTGGCGATCCAGATGTTGTGTGTTGTTCAGCAATACGCTTTTCTGATTTAATAATATTTTGCTTTGTTTCGACTGTCGGTTCAGGGTTGTTTATTGCTAAGTCCTGATTTTGTATTGAAGAATAACTGCTGTCAATAATAATTTTTTGTTGGGTAATAGATTGTTGTTTTTCAATGTTTTGGTTGTTAAGAGACCAAAAGCTAAGCCCTCCGATAACTGCGATAGCTGCAGCAGCGGCCCATTTGAAATTAAATGAGATAATTCTTCCTTCTTTCTTTTGAAGCTTGGTCTTTTCAATAACCTTATCTTGCATTGACGCAAAAAAATCGGTCGGTGTTGTGAAAGTATTTTTACGTTCTAGATTTTCTAAGTCAAAATTTTTCATCGCTTTTATTTTACTATAGCTCGCCAGAATAATTGTCTTTTATAAAATTTTCAATTTTTTCTTTAGCGTAATGATAGTTAGTTTTTAATGTCCCGACAGACATGTCCACAATTTTGGAAATCTCTTCGTAAGGCAAATCGTCATAGTAACGCATTGTAAATACCAATTTTTGTTTTTCTGGAAGGCTTTGTATTGCCTTTTGTAACATAACTTGTATTTCTTCTGCATCTTTTTCCGCGTTATCAGCCACCAGATTCTGCATATAGTAATCTGGGTCTTCATCGGCCTTTTTCATCTTTTTCATTTTGTTAAGTTGTTGCAAAGCTTCGTTGGTAGCAATCCGATAAAGCCAAGTGTACAACTTGCTATCTTGTTTGAATTGATGAAAATTCTGATAGGCTTTGATAAACGTTTCCTGCAATACATCCTGTGCGAGATCGTGGTCAACAATCAATCGACGAATATGCCAATACAATCTGCTTTGGTGTATATCCATCATCGCACGAAGCCCTTTTTCCACAGTTTTTGGCTGTGTCATCAGCTTGATAATGTCATCGTCTGTAAGCTTCATGTGGGATGTTTCATTTATTGGATAATTATTTTAATCCAAAGTTAAAATTGTTTTTTAATTTTTTGATTTTCTAAGGATAGTTTGTTCCTGAAATCTGCTAAATTGCAAGAAATATTAAAATACCAAAAAGTGAAAATCGTTATCATTGGCTCTGGAAATGTCGCATATCATCTCGCAAAAGCACTAATAACAACCGAACAAAATTTAGTCCAAATTTTCGGAAGAAATCAGAAAGTTCTAAAAAATATCTCAGAAGAACTTAATATTCCGTTTTCTACAAAAAATTTGGCGGATGCAGACTTGTATATTATTTCGGTTAGCGATTCTGCGGTAGAAGCGGTTTCCCAGCAGGTTTTTAAAAAGAACGCCATTGTTGCTCACACTTCCGGTTCTTTGCCGAAAGAAATTTTGCAAGGTAATTATCAAAAAGCGAGTTTTTATCCTTTGCAAACTTTTTCGAAAATTAAAGATTTAGATTATTCTGAAATTCCGTTTTTTATTGAAGCAGAAACGGAAGATGTGGTTGAAAAATTAAAAAATATAGCCGAAAAAATTTCAAAATATGTCGAAGTTGCCGATTTTGAAAAGCGAAAATACATTCATCTAACTGCTGTTTTCGCATGCAATTTTGTTAATCATCTTTTTGCAAGAGCAAAAGAGATTTCGGATTCACAGAATATTTCGTTTGATTATTTTATGCCTTTGATAGAAGAAACCTTTGATAAAATAAAATCCGTGGAGCCCAAAGCAGCACAGACTGGACCTGCGGTTCGTAATGATAAACGGATTCTCGAAGCGCATCAATCATTGATTACAAATCCAGAGCAACTCGCTATTTATAACTGTATGAATGCTTCAATCAAAAAAATGTACAAGCTGGATTAATTTTTTGTAACAAAAATTAATTGCTGATACTAATTGATTATACTTTTAAAATAACATCAAAATGAATATTAAAAAATTAGTTAGTTTAAGTTTTCTTTTATTGGTTGGATTGCTTTCCGCACAAGAATCCGCCAATCGGTTTTTCTATGAATTAAGTTTTAAGCCTAAAAAAGATTCTGCAAAAATAGATAAGGTTATGACCATCTTGGATATTACAAAAGACAAATCTATTTATCAGGATTTTACACTCCCCGCACAAGATTCTATCATAAAAGTTGCAGTGGAAGAAATGGAGAAGACCAAAACTTTTAAAGACTTGAGTAAGTCTATTAAAATGCCGAAGTTTTCGTATAAAATCTATAAGTCTTATCCGTCGATGAAAGAGACCTATCATGATAGAATTAGCATGACGCTTTTCGGTTATGAAGATGACATTAAATTTAATTGGAAAATGGGCAACGAAAAGAAAAAAGTCGGAGCTTATAACACGCAAAACGCTACTGTAGAATATGGTGGAAGAATATGGACCGCTTGGTTCAGTCCAGATTTGCCGTTTTCTGATGGACCTTACAAATTTTATGGATTGCCAGGTCTTATTGTGAAAATAGAAGATGCTGATAAAAATTATTCTTGGGAACTGAAGGGTAACAAGACGGTTAAGGATTGGAAAGAATTCAGTTATGCTGAAGAAGCAAATGCTAAATATGGGATGAATAATGAGTTGAAGCTTACAACCAAAGAAAAATTCCAAAAAGCTTATGCCGCCTTCAAACAAGATCCAATGGCTGAAGCTCGCGCAAATATTCCACAAAATATGATGGGAATGAAAATGCCAGGAAGCGATTTGACCGTTGGTGAAATGTTGAAAAATCAAGAAAAGATGATTAACGATTTCTTTAATGCCAATGACAATCCTATCGAAAAGACAGAAGCTACATCAGTTAAAAAGAAAAAATAATTTCTAAAATATTGATAATATGACAAAAGTCGGGTGAAAGCTCGGCTTTTCTTCTTTGATTTGTTATTTAGATTTAATTAAAATAAGCTATATTTGCAGTTCTAAATTTTAAAGTTTTGACTAAAAAAATATCTGAAACATTGTGTTGCTTTCCTAAAAATAAACTAGGGAAAATTCGAGGTTTTAATGATGAATTAAAAATGCCAACCAAAATTTTAGAAATGGGATTGCTCCCGCAAACAGTGTTTAAGATTTTGTACCAAGCCCCTTTCAATGGGCCTTTGTATATAGAATATGGTGAAGAGCATTCGCGTTTGGCTTTGCGTATCGAGGAGGCAAGATTTATTGATGTAGACGCAGTTTAGTTATGGATAATAATGAAAATCTAAAGAAAAAAGTCTTGTTGGTCGGGAATCCTAATGTTGGAAAATCGACCATTTTTAATTGGCTTTGCAATAAAAAACAAAAAACCGGAAACTACGCAGGTGTAACAGTTGCAAGTCATTCTGGTCAATATGAGTACGGTGGCGAAACGGTTGAAGTTATTGACCTTCCAGGATCTTACAGTATTTATCCAAGTTCCGAAGATGAAGCTATTTTTAGCAAATATTTAGTTGAAGAACGCGCGAAGTATGAAGGTGTAATCTATGTCGCAGATGCGCTTAACTTGAGACGAAGCTTACTATTATTTCAGCAAATTCGAGATTTTGGGATTCCTGCAATTATGGTGATTAACCAAATTGATGAAGCTGAAAAACGCGATATCAAAATCAATGTGGATCATTTGGCTGAGATTTTAAAAGTGAAAGTCTTTGCGACCAATGCAAAAAAAAATATTGGTCTTGATGGTATTAAAAAAGCCGTTAAAAATGCTGAGTTCAAATCGACCGAAGAAATAAGTTTTGAAGTTCCACTGGAGCAAAAAGAAATAGTTAACCGAATTGCAGAACAAACGCAAGAACCCAACCAATACAGCGTTTGGACACTTTTGGCTGCCAATAATTATTTGGGTAAGCTGAATAATATCAACGAAATTTTAAAACAAGAAGACGTTAATTGTCATGTGCCAAAACGTTTGCAGGTGCAAGAAACCATTCGACGGTATCAAAATATTGACAACGTTTTATCGAAAACGATTATCGAGAAGCCAGCTTTCAAAGAAATGTTAACCGAAAAACTAGACAAAGTTTTGGTGCATAAATTTTGGGGATATATTTTCTTCTTCTTTATTCTGTTGTTGGTTTTCCAGTGTGTATTTTTCCTTGCCGAATATCCAATGTCTTGGATTGAAGATGCTTTTGCATGGCTACAAACTTCGGTGGGGGAGACGATTCCGCCAGGGCCAATTAATAGCTTAATTACAACAGGAATTATTCCTGGGATTGGAGGGATATTGGTTTTTGCACCACAAATTGGGATTATGTTGTATTTCCTGTATCTATTGGAAGACTCTGGTTATATGGCACGTGTGGTTTTTTTGATGGATAAGTTTTTAAGACCTTTCGGACTCAATGGAAAAAGTATTGTACCGCTAGTTTCTGGTGTTGCTTGTGCGATTCCTGCAATTATGTCAACGCGAAACATCGAAAATACCAAAGAAAGATTAATAACAATTCTTGCAACGCCTTTTATGACATGTGCGGCGAGAATTCCAGTATATAGTATTTTGATTACATTGGTAATTCCTGACAAAACTTTGTTTGGTGTTAAATATCAAGCCTTGGCACTTATGGGAATGTATGTTTTGGGATTTGTTTTCGCGCTTTTGGCAGCTTTGGTTTCAAAATATTTTATTAAATCTAAAACCAAAAGTTTCTTGGTGATGGATTTGCCAACTTACAAAATGCCACTTTGGGGTTACAATGTCAAATTGATGCTAGAAAAAGTTTGGGGTTTTATTACAGGGGCTGGTAAAGTGATTTTTGCAGTAAGCGTAGTTCTTTGGGTATTAAGTTATTTTGGTCCAAAACAAGAACCCGATCAATTTGTAGCGACGGAAGTTAGTTTGCAGGATTCTTATCTTGGAAAACTAGGGCATTTTATAGAACCCGCAATTCGCCCTTTAGGTTACGATTGGAAAATGGGAATCGGTTTGTTGTCAAGTTTTGCTGCGCGCGAGGTTTTTGTTGGGACAATGTCAACCTTATATAGCCTTGATGAAGAAGCGCCAGAAGGTAAACTTTTAGACAAAATGCATCAAGACACATACCCGAATGGTGACAAGGTGTTCACTTTAGCAACAGGGATTTCGTTGTTGATGTTTTATGCACTTGCCATGCAATGTTTCACGACAATCGCTGTGGTATATCGCGAAACAGGGAGTTGGAAGTTAACGGCAACACAAGCGACTGTTATGTGTGTGTTGGCATACTTTGTGTCACTAATAACGTATCAGATTTTAAAATAATTCTAAAACTAATTTTATGGATTCTATTGTGTTTCAATATGTATTGATTGGGGTTTTGTTGTTTGCGATAGGTTATGCACTTTTCAGAAACTTAAGAAATGCTTTTCGTAGGTCAAAAAAAGGTGGCGGTTGCGATACCAACTGTGGATGCTCTTGATGTATATATGCTTTTTAATTATCAAAAAATACCTAGGACTAGGTATTTTTTTTTGTATTTATTAAAATATTTTTGTTTTTAATAAAAATTATAAGACATGAAAAAGAGTAAATTAAACAGTGTTATCTTCATTTTCATAATGATGATTGTCTCGGTTATTAGTTGTCAAACTGAAGTAAATAATAATGAAGAAGTTGCAATTGATGATACTGTTTTTGAGGTATTCAAAACGCAAATTGTAGCTAAGGAAATGAATGGTGCAAAAAATGGACAAACATATATTGCAAACTTTCAAGGGGAAACATTAGAGTGTAGGTCATTTGAGGATAACAAGATTGCTTTTGTAATTCCATCAGATGCTGTATTGGGCAATAGTTCTTTGGAGGTAGCGGAGCTAAATAAAAAAATTAACCTTAATATTAAAGACGTTTTGCTTAATGATACTCCAGAAAATGTTGTAAAAACCTTTTGGACTTCAGTGGATAATTATACATCTACTTTGGATAATAGCGATGAGACAAGTCTACTAAAAGACAATCTTAATAATGTGAAAAATGTATTCGAAAAAGCAACAGCAGAAGAGAAAAAAACGATGGCAACCTTTTTCTCAGCAAACAAGGACTTGTACGATGAGATTCTAAAAAACTCGCCGCAAAAAAGCATGATGCTAGGTCAAGATGATAACTTAATTGCTAATGAGAATTTCCTGATGTTCAAGACCTCTATGTATTATCTTGCTACTTGTGGCGTTGTACTGTGGGTGGCAAAGGATCCTTTTATAGTAAGTGCAGCGCTTGTAGGTATTTATATTAATTTTAAAAATGCAAAAAAATATGGAGGCGCATTCATAGATACGCGAATGCTGATCTTAGACTCCTCTATACAGGATAAATCAACTATAGATTTCATCACAGGCGACACCAAAGTATTGAATTATAGCTTCGAAAGAAGAAGTGTTATCAACGGTGATAAAGGCAATGCTTTTGGAAATTTCTCAGATTTCTTTTTAAAATTTGCAGAGTTTGAAGGTTATTTCGAAAAAATTAATTCAGTTGCCACTTGGCTTAACCAAAAGATACCTTTTTGTAATTTTTCCATGGTTACAAATGTTTTGATACCACAGCAGGTTAATTCTAGCAATGTATTGGTAAATGATACAACTTTTGCAAGAGCAAAATTTAGCGTTTCTAATAATGAAGTAGAGATCGAAAAAGTAAACTTTAATAGCAATGGAAAAATTAATGTTCAGTTAAAACTTAAAAACCAAACAGCAACACAACCAGTCGTAACAACTTTGACTGCAAATTATAAGGATGATTATAATGAAAAGTCGAAAAGTTTTAATATTAAAGTTTTACCTAAAAGTTTTATTACAGGCAATTGGAAACTTTTACAAATTGTAGACGAAGATGTTCCTGCGGATGAGTGGGAAGTGGATGAGCCTACAGGATGTCCAGGGCAAAGAGAAGATTATTTCTACAGTGGAGTAGCAGTATTTACGGATACTACAATGAAATTTAATATTTCCGAAAAGTATAGATACTATAGATATGATGCGCAATGTAATGTGGTAGAATATAAAGAACCCACAGGTTGGCAAGTGATTACAGCTAATCATAACAATATTATTGAATCTAATAATTTGAAACTAACCGATGGAAAAGGGAATAATAATGATGGCTATAATTGGAATTTCAATAATGGTATTGTTAAAATTCTCGATCCGAACAAAATATCATT
This sequence comes from Chryseobacterium sp. POL2, assembly GCF_011058315.1. Taxonomy (NCBI): domain Bacteria; kingdom Pseudomonadati; phylum Bacteroidota; class Flavobacteriia; order Flavobacteriales; family Weeksellaceae; genus Chryseobacterium; species Chryseobacterium sp. POL2. The sequence continues at coordinate 2,491,372 of NZ_CP049298.1, forward strand.
AACTTATTCATATCATGATGGGTATGAGTTAGTTGAGATGATGTACGTGTTCGCACGACAATAATAAAAAAACTCTCTGCAATTTTTTGTAGAGAGTTTTTGTTTAATAAAAATTGAAATTAAATTGTTTTTGAGGCTTTAGTTTACCAAATCTAAATTGCGTAATTTTGCAAAATATTTTTAAACTTAAATAAAGTATGTCATTAATAAAAAGTATTTCAGGTATCCGCGGAACAATCGGTGGAGCTGTCAATGATAATTTAACACCATTAGATATTGTAAAATTCGCTTCCGCTTTCGGAACTTGGCTTCAAAATACTCAAAATAAAAAAGATTTAAAACTCGTTATAGGTCGCGATGCTCGTATTTCTGGGCAAATGTTGTCATCTTTGGTAACTGCTACTTTGCAAGGTTTGGGAATTAATGTCGTGGACCTTGGTTTGTCAACAACGCCAACAGTTGAGGTAATGGTGCCAGAACTTAATGCGGATGGTGGAATCATTCTTACGGCTTCTCATAATCCAAAACAATGGAATGCATTGAAACTTCTTAATAACAAAGGCGAATTTATCAATGCTGAAGAAGGTGCAAAAGTTTTGGCATTAGCAGAAAACGAAGATTTTAATTATGCTGAAGTTGATGACTTGGGAAGTTATGAAGAGAATACAGATGCTTTTGACATTCATATTCAAAAGATTTTGGATTTGCCAATGGTCGATGTTGACGCCATAAAAGCAAAGAAGTTTAAAATCGTTTTAGACGCTGTTAATTCTACGGGAGGTCTTGCAATTCCGATGTTGTTGGAGAAATTAGGTTGCGATGTTGTAAAACTTTATTGCGAACCGAATGGTCATTTTCCACACAATCCAGAACCTTTGAAAGAGCATCTTAGTGACATTTGCGACTTGGTGAAAAAAGAAAATGCTGATCTTGGCGTTGTCGTGGATCCGGATGTTGACAGATTGGCTTTGATTGACGAAAAAGGCGAAATGTTTGGCGAAGAATATACGTTAGTAGCTGTTGCAGATTACCTTTTAAAACACAAAAAAGGAAGCGCAATTTCTAATCTTTCTTCGAGTAGAGCGCTTCGCGATGTTGCTAAAAATCATAATTCTGAATATTTTGCAAGTGCAGTAGGAGAGGTAAATGTTGTGACCTTGATGAAAGAAAAAGACGCTGTAATTGGTGGTGAAGGCAATGGCGGAATTATTTATCCAGATTTACACTACGGAAGAGATTCTTTAGTTGGCGTAGCCTTATTTTTAACACATTTGGCTAAAGAAAATAAAACTGTTTCTGAGCTTAGAGCAACTTATCCCGCTTATTTTATGGGAAAAAAGAAAATTGAGCTAACGCCAGAAATTAATGTTGATGCACTTTTAACTAAAATGGAAAAAGAGTATCAAAATGAAGAGGTTTCTACCGTAGATGGCGTAAAAATAGATTTTGCTGAAAATTGGGTTCACTTAAGAAAATCAAATACAGAGCCGATTATCAGGATTTATACAGAAGCAAAATCTCAGGAAGAAGCTGACAAGTTAGGCGATGATATCATTGCTAAAATAAAAAGTTTGATTTAGTTTCAATTATTTTGACTAAATTTAAATATCATTAATAAAGGTTTGTCGAAGTTTGCAAAGAAATTTCTCTTTTCGATGGACCACCGAGACATAAATATTGGAAGAATTTTTTGAAAATGAACTTGCAAAAAAGTTCGAAGACATGATTGAAAATAATGAAGAACTCTATTTCGATAGCGAAGAATACGAGGATATCATTATTTATTATTTGGAGTTAGGCGATATTTCGTATGCGGAGTTGGCAACAAAATATGCACTGAAATTACATCCAAGCTCAATCGAATTAAAAACAAAACAACTCGAGGTTTTCCTAGAGCTAGAACGTTATACGAAAGCTAAAGAACTTATCGATGAGCTAAAACCATCATGCATGGACATGACGGACTTTTTGGTATGTTGCGCAAAATATTACTCTAATCTTGGAAATCCAAAACGCTCAATAGAATATTGTGAGAAAGCGCTTGAGTTGGAAGAAGAGCAGAATTTCTTACACAATTTTATTGCGGACGAATATGTTAATCTTGATGATCCTTTCAATGCTTTGAAACATTATTCAAAAGCCTTGCATTTTGATCCACAAGATGATTATTCTCTGGAAAACGCAATGTCTTGTTATAACAAACTGAACCGTTATCAAGAAGCTTTAGGCTTTATCAATCAATATCTCGACCGTTATCCTTTTTCGGAAATCGCTTGGTTTGAGTACGGACAACTTCAGTTTAACAAGAAGAATTTTGAAGAGGCAATAAAAGCTTTTGATTATCTTTTGGCAATTAACCCTAACTCTGTCGGCGTGTATGCCAACAAAGCAGCTTGCTATGAGGCTTTGGGCGATTGGATGCAAGCAATTGCTGTTTATGAAGAAATGTTGGAGTTAGAATATACCAAAGCCTTTACTTTCTATAAAATTGGACTTTGCTACAAGGAGAACAAAATGCCCGTACAAGCTTTAACATTTTTCCAAAAATCATTAATAGAAGATCCACAATTTTATCTTTCGATGATGGAGCAGTCTTTTATTTATGAGGAAATGGGAAAACTTAAAGAAGCGCTTCATTTCGCTAAAGAAAGTGTGCTGTTGAACGAAAATAATATCGATTATCAAAAACGTTTAGCCTTTTTATATATTGAGTCTGGCGATTTTGAAGAAAGCTTAGATTGTTTTAAGACTTTAATCGCAGTTGAGCCTTCTAGGTTTTATAATTGGTATGCCTATTCGGAAGTTTTGATGTTAATTGGCGAGTACGAAGATGCGTTAACCCTTTTAGAAAAAGCGATTCAGTTGCATAACCGTGCAGAATTGCATTATCAGAAAAGCAATTGTTATTTTCATTTAAATTTAAATGATGAAGGCACAGAAGCACTCAAATTAGCTCTGGAAATGGATCCTGAAATATCTGAAGATATGCAACAGAAATATCCGTTTATAAAAGATGCCGTTAAAAAAGTAAAAACGAGAAAGAAATAAATTTAAAATCACTTCATTACGAAGTGATTTTTTTTGTTGTTTTGGTTCTTAAAAATATTAATCCTGCCAAGATCATTATCCCTCCAAAATACTGAATTGGCGTCAAAATTTCGCCATCAAGAAATCCCCAGATAACGGCAACAATCGGCATAACCAAAGTAACTGTTGATGCAAATAAAGGTGTTGAAATGTGTAGTAATTTGTAGTTTAACATCATGGCTAATCCCGTTCCGAATATTGAGAGAGTCGCAACATAAGCCAAACCTTCCCATTTGAAAGTTTCTACGGAAAAAGTAGAAAAGAAACCAGAAAATACCAAAGCTAATAAGGATGGAATCAACAATACAAATCCAAAAACGAAAGATGATAAAATTTTCGCAGGAATGTCATGAAGTTTCGCTTTTACAGTTGTAGTGCTAATGGCGTAAAGTAAAGTCGCGAGAAGCAATAACAAAATCGGAATTAATTTTAATTCGCCCAAACCAGAATTTCCGAATGCTAAAATACAAGCGCCTAAAAAACTAATAACAACGCCATACATTTGTGTTTTACTCGTTGGCGTATGCCAAGCCAGACTTCCCACAATAATTACAAAAATCGGCATCATAGAGTTGATGATTCCCGCAATGCTACTGCTGACTTCGGTTTCCGCGATTGGAAAAAGAAACATAGGTATGAAGTTACCACACAAAGCTGCGATAATCAACCATTTTAGCCGTTCTTTTGGGAATTTCTTTACTTCTTTTATCGCGATTGGTAACAAGACCAAAGCAGAGATGAAAACACGTAATCCACCAACTTGATAAGGTGTGAAGTAGATAAGCGATTTTTTAATTAAAATAAATGAAGAACCCCATATAATTGAAAGTACGATTAAAAGAATCCATTTTAATTTGTCATTCGGCATGTGTCGATCGGTATAAGTAGGTTAAATATTCCTTTTTAGAAATCATTTTGGCACCAAGACTTTCGAGATGTTCCGTATGAACTTGACAATCGATAAGGTCAAACTTCTCTTCATGGGTTTTACAAAAATTAATAAATCCCGCTTTGGAAGCATTACTGACTTTAGAAAACATACTTTCACCACAAAACACACGATTTATTTTAATGCCGTAAAATCCACCAACGAGTTCCCCTCCTTGCCAAACTTCATAGCTGTGCGCAATACCTGCTTTGTGAAGGCTAATAAAGGACTGAATAAGATTTTCATTTAGCCACGTTCCGTCCTGGTCTGGGCGATAAGTCGTTTGACAAGCCCGTATAACCTGTTCGAAATTGTGATTTTGTGTAAAATTAAATTCGTTTCTGTTTAAAATTTTAGACATCGATTTGGAAACTTTAATCTCTTTTGGAAACAAAACAAAGCGTGGATCAGGACACCACCATAATATGTCTGAATCTTCGTTGTACCAAGGAAAAATCCCTAATTGATAGGCAAAATACAAACGTTCTGGACGTAGATCTCCGCCAATAGCAATAACGCCATGGTCAGGATTATACAACATCGGATCAGGAAACGAAATATCGTCGGCGTCTAGTTTAATCATTAGGCTAAAAAAAATCCTACGATAAGGTAGGATTTAATCTTGTGATTATATTTTAGAAAGGAAGATCGTCTTCCTCTTCTTCGAAAACATTCGTCGCTTGGCTGGTGTTAGCAGGCGCACCTTGTGCTGCAACAGGTTCGTTATAGCCTCCAGCATCAACTTTTTCGATTCTCCAACCAGTGATTGAGTTGAAATATCTTACCTCACCTTGTGGCGATGTCCATTCGCGACCTCTTATGTTAATAGAAACTTTTACTTTGTCTCCTTCTTGGTAAGCATTTAGTAAATCAACTTTTTCAGAAAGAAATTCGATGTTGATTGGTTGTGGATATTGTTCTTCCGTTAGCAATACCATTTCTTTTTTTTGAAATCCACTTGCAAAAGTCTGTAAATCAGAAAGCTTTTTAATAGTGCCTTGTAACTCCATTTTAAAAATATTTATGAGGGTAAAGGTAATAAAAACGAAAATACATTGAAAGTTTTTTAGTTCGAAAAATAACTTGGAAAAAAATATAAAAAAGTTTTCAAAAAAATTTGGTGGATAAAAGAAAAAGTCTCTATATTTGCAACCACAAAACAACAAGAAAGAAGTTCTTTAAATAAAGCGGATGTGGTGTAATTGGTAGCCACGCCAGACTTAGGATCTGGTGCCGTGAGGCGTGGGGGTTCGAGTCCCTTCATCCGCACTATGCGAAAATAGCTCAGCTGGTAGAGCACAACCTTGCCAAGGTTGGGGTCGCGGGTTCGAATCCCGTTTTTCGCTCCACACCATGCCCTGGTGGTGGAACTGGTAGACACGCAGGACTTAAAATCCTGTGCCTCTTTTGGCGTACGGGTTCAAGTCCCGTCTGGGGTACTTAAAAGCCTTGTTAATCATTTTATTAACAAGGCTTTTTGTTTTAGTGGGGGAATAAAAGGGGGAATTAATGTTTATAATCCTTATGTGCTTTTCCTCTTAAATATTTTCCATAATTTTCATATCGAGAAACTTTTATTATTAAATATATATAATATTATCACAAAAAATATATTGAATATTAGTTATTAAGATACATTGTCCAATAAACAAAACCTCTAAATCAACCAAGTCGGAATTTTGTTTACAACATTTAGCTATAGTTTTTTTTCTCAAAGATTTTAATTGATAAACCTTTAATCAATTAAAATAACAAATCCTTTGAAAATTGGATTCTAAAATTGTAGTATTATTTCTACAACAGTTATAGACAATTTGTACATTTTCTTATTTTAAATATTTCTAGCTTCGTAACTCTAAATCTATCTTTTGAATTTTCAGTAAAATGAAAGAATCTTATTATTACATGAGAGGAAGAACCAAACCAGAGGTAATAGAACAAATGGGACAGGGTCTTAATTTGTTTGATTCTCATTTATGGACTTATAATGTCAACGGAAATTGGTTTTATTAAGATTCGATTTTATATATCTATTTTGACGGAGAAATTGTGATACACTCTTTTTTCCGAAAATCTTTTAAATTATTTTGAAAAATTAAAATAACTAATTATAATATGAAAACCTTATTAGCTTCCGCCATGACAATTTTGGTGATTGTTTCTTGCGATTCATCTTCCATAAAAAAAGCTTCTGAAAAAATACCTTATAAAAATAATTCCCAAGAATTAGTTGGTAAATGGGTTCAACCAATTCCAGGACAAGAAAGTCAACTACAAGGTTTTGAATTAAAAACAGGCAATTCTGCGGAATCTATTAATACCAATACGATCAAATATGAAAAATGGAAATTATCGAAAGACACGCTCTTTTTGTCTGGTCATACAGAAGGCGTTGCAGAACAGTCATCTTTTACAGATACGCTTTTGATTAAAAATATATCGGATTCTGAGTTGGTTATTTCTTACAAAGGTAGTTCAGCAGGAGATGAGCAAACCTACCATAAAGAGAAATAATCTATGTTGAGAAATATATTTTTTGCTTCTACACTTTCTATCTGTTTTCAAATTACAATGGCACAAGATTCCATTCCAATGATACTTCTGCGATAGAAAAAATAGATTTTATTTCCTTAGGATTAAAACTGACAGCTTATTTCTGAGGAAAATCAAATTAGGAATGACAAAAATCACTTGCAGAAGTGGTTTTTTATTTTAAGAAAATTAATGAAGTTTCTTTTTGAATTGCATCAACCCAAAGAGATTATCAACATCTAGCTTTTCGAAAATTCTTTTTTTATAAGTGCTTATAGTTGTTGCTTTTATTCCCATTATATTAGATATTTCGAGGTTTCCATTTCCTTCTGTGAGAAGATTAAATATTTGTAGTTCTCTCTCGGATAACTTTTCGATAGGATTTCGTTTTTTTATTTGCTGTGCAATGATACCCACGAGTTGCTGTGGAAAATAGTAACCGAAAGTCAGCATCTCATTTACTGCTTTCACAATCTCTTTTTCATTGGCCATTTTATTGAGAAAACCATCGGCTCCTTCGCGGATGTATTGTATTGCAATGTCATTGTCTGTGTAAGAAGTATACATCAGAATCTTAACATTATTTGCAAGTCCTTTCAATTCCGAAATCATTTTTTTGTTGGTAGTGTCAGGAAGATCTATATCCAAAAGAATCAGGTCATATTCACTTGCTCTAACTTTGGCAAGTGCTTCCTGATATGATGAAACTTGATTTATTTCCAAATTTTTGATATTGCTGTGAAGAATTAAGGAGGTTCCTGCCCTCACTACATAATGATCATCAATTATTAATACTTTTTTCATTGGGAGAGTTTTTGAAAGTGATCTGTACTTCAGTTCCTTTAGGGGTGTTTTTTTTAAACAAAATAGTAGCATCCAGCTTTTTTATCAATTGGATAACCAAATTAAGACCTAATCTTATATTCTTTAAATTTAAGCTTTCATCGACATCTATACTGGATAAGGCGTTATAGTGATTTATCTGATCGTCCCTCATTCCAATTCCCCAATCGCTTATCAAAAGTGTGGTTTGTCCCAGTTCGTTGGGACCCCGCTTAATTTCAATCTTACTATTTTCAGAATTCTTGATAGCATTATCCAAAATATTGTGAATTATAACAGAAAGCATATTTTTTTTTGTTTTGATGGAAAGCAATGGCGCTATATCATTTGAAACTACGATATTCTTCTGTTTGGCTATTTCATAGAACAATAATCTTTTTTCTTCCACTATATCATAAATATTACAAATCTCGTATGAATCGGAATTTTTAAACAACTGTGCATAATCTTTCATGTCTGAAGTGAATTTGTAGAGCTCTTCAGAAGACTTGTGTATGCTGTCAAAATACAGCCTTTGAATGTCCGGATCATTCGATTCTATTATTTTTTGAGATAAATCTGAGATAAACTTTAATGGTGTTGTGATATCGTGTGAAATAGTTTCCATCAATCTTTTCTGATAATCGGATTCTGTTGCCAGTTGTTTTTTGAGTTTTTGATTTTTGCCAGACAAACGTTTCGTCCTGAAATAGATAATCCATAAAATAATTAGGAAAGCCACAATAGCAATGATGAAATGAAACAAATTGGTCTCGTAGAAAAAAGGAACCACTTCCAGATCGACAGTTTTGTAGTCATAGCCGAATCCTGTGTAAACTCTGAAGGTAAATTTATATTTCCCGGGCTTCAAATTGAAGACATCTAATTTTCTTTGTTGTTTCAAATCTTTCCACTCTCCTTGGTCATCCTGTTTTACACTCAGCTGTAGATTTTTTTGATTGCCGTAATATGGGATGTCGAGCAAGATTTCCAGGTGTTCAAAATCGCTTTTTAAGCTTATATTTTTATTAAAGCTCTCAATTTCCCCGTTATTGATCCTTATCCTTTCTACAAGCAATTCCCCTTTTTTTGGATAATATGATTTTATATCAAATGGATTGAATATCAAAAAACCGTTAAAAGATGGAAATACAAAATCGCCATTTTCAAGTTGAAAGGCATTGGGAAGCGAACCTCCATTCAATTCATTATTGAGCAAACCATTTCCTGTGTCGTATCGATAATAGATAGGTTTCTCCTTCTTGTTTTTCAGGAAATTTGATATCTCCTTTTTTGATATTTTGAAAAGACCGTTATTTGAAGATATCCACCAAAAACCTTGTGGATCCTCCAAAATATAGTGAGCAGTCAAAAGTGCGTTATCACGATCAGGGGTAATCTGGATTAATTTGGAAGATTTGAAAAGAAAAAATCCTTGGTTCTTCGTTGTTATCCAACATGTTCCATCTTTATTTTTAATGATATGCTTAACAGTAATTCTGTCATAGATTTTCGTAATCTTTCTAGCTTTTAAAGAAACTTTGTATAGTTCATCCGTAGTTCCGACCAAAAGGTGGTCATTATCAATATAACAAACACTTGTAACTTCCCTTGTGAAACGAAATTGAAAAGCGGGCTCTAGAAATTGAGTGTCGGTATACAAGCATAAAAAATTATTATTACTCATGTCTGTTGTAGCAACAGCATAGTATTGTTCTACTTTTCTTAAAATCTTTATTACACATTTACCAAAATTTATTTCTTCAGATTTTTGATAATTCTTGTTTTTCAGTAATCGTTCGAGAGTGTTGGTTTTTTCGCGTAGAATATTCTCATTTTCATCATACATCATAAGAAATGTATTGCCTTCTATTTTAGGAAAGTGGTAGTCTTTTCTGAGACCATTTTTATCAAGTTCTTGTCCATTTGGAGTAATAAAAGTAGTGCTACTGAAAGGCAAAGAAGAATATGCAACATAATCCTCAGGTATATTTTTAAAATTGTAGGGAGACAGGATGTTTAGACCTTTTGTCAAACTTCCAATATAAATCTTATTGTAATCTTTATCGTAAAAAATACAATGGTATGGGTTTTTTATATCGTTGTGGGTTATCAATAATTTGAAATTCAGATGATTATTTCTGAGATCTCCTATGTACAATTTGTCGTTATTGATAATAAAAACCTGTCCTGTAGTTTGTTGCCAATGGATTTTTGATTCTGGATCGAGAAGAATTGCTGGACAAGGAATTTCCAAAAGTTCACCTTTTTTTATTGCGAATAACTTTTTCTGTTCCTGATTTCGTATCAATAAAACGTCATTAAATGCAAAAGCATTTCTTAGATTGACATAAGGGATATTCAAAGTTTTGTGTATATCGCCTCTTTCGTAATCTATCCGATTTCCATCGGTAAAGAAATATCTTTCCTTTTCAAAACTGATAAAGTAATCAGTATTATTGTTGTAATATAGACCCTCTGAAGAGGTTTTGTTAAATATTGAAAATCCTTTTCCCTTTCTATTTAATTTATTTCTGGTGATTTTTCTATTTTCAAATTTTTGTAATTCTCTATTTTTAAGAATGAGCTTTTTACCGTGCAAATCACCAAATATGATAATGCTGTCTTTTTCCACGCTCCCGTAGAAGTCGCCCAAATGAGAATTGGATAAGCCAGAGTTTTTGTACTTTTCAAGTTTATAGCCATCATATCTTAAAACATTATTCTCTGTGGTAATCCAGATAAAACCATACTTGTCCTTTACAATATCCTTTACACTATTCTGAGGAAGTCCATTCTCCATATTATACCGAAGTGTAGTATAATTTTGTGCATTGGAGGAAAGCGTTAAGATAAATAATAAAAGGATAAAAATATATCTCATAGAAATAAATAACTTCTACAAATTTAACATAATAATTCAAGCTAATTTGTAGTACTAATTCTACAAAGCCAGTATATTATTCATACAATAGTATTTTATTCTTATTTCTAATTTTACTTTTTACAATCTAATAAAAAATAATAAAAAAAGTCAGGTGAAATTATTCTCATTGACTTATCATTCTTTGTTCCTAAAAGATGCTATTAATTAAACTATTTTAATATGAAATTATGAAAAAAAGTATGTCTTCACTAATCCAATTTTCGAAAAAAACAAAGTCCAAAGGGCTTTTTCTCGCTCTTTTATCCACGTCTTCTTTTGCAAATGCTCAAAACACTATCCCCACTATAACAGTTGCTGGAAAATCATTTAAAGATCTAAATAAAAATGGGAAGCTCGATATATGGGAAGATACCCGGCTTCCGGTAGATAAAAGAATAGACGCAATCATCCCTCAGATGACAAACGAAGAAAAAGCAGATCTTTTAATAGGAACAGGAATGCCTGGTGTTGAGGCTCTTGTTGGTTCAGTAGGACCGGCTAAACAGGGGCTGGTTCCAGGAGCCGCTGGAGGCACTTCTGATTTGGAAAGATTTGGTATTCCTGCAACAGTCCTCTCAGACGGCCCCGCAGGTTTACGAATAGAATCTACAAGAAAAAACGACCCGAATACATACTATGCAACAGCTTTTCCCGTGGGAACATCATTAGCATCAACTTGGAACAAAGATCTGTTGGAGCAAGTTGGAAAAGCAATGGGTAATGAAGTGAAAGAATATGGTGTAGACGTCCTCTTGTCCCCTGGCATGAACATTCATCGAAATCCCTTGAACGGGAGAAACTTCGAATATTATTCGGAAGATCCTTTGATTGCTGGCAAAACGGCAGCTGCTATTGTGAACGGAATACAATCTCACGGTGTAGGTACATCCATCAAACATTTTGTTGCAAATAACGAGGAAACCAATCGTTCTACCATCAACGCACACGTTTCTGAAAGAGCTTTAAGAGAATTGTATCTGAGAGGTTTTGAAATTGCCGTAAAAGAGTCTAACCCTTGGACGATTATGACATCATACAACAAACTTAATGGCGAATATACATCTACTAGAAAAGATTTGTTGACTCAGATTCTTAGAAATGAGTGGGGATTTAAAGGAATTGTAATGACAGATTGGTTCGGAGGTTTTCCAGGATTTGAATCTATTAAAAGTGGTCACATATCCGATGTTGTGAAACAAATGGAGGCAGGAAACGATCTTTTAATGCCGGGAATTCCAACTCAGAAAAAAGCACTTGTAGATGCATTAAATTCGGGAGCATTATCGCAAGAAGTGGCAAATACTAACGTCAAGAGAATGCTGAGGTACATTTTCGGAACGCCCACTTTTGCCCAATATAGATACAGCAATAAACCCAATCTTGATCAAAATGCAGAGGTTACAAGAAACGCAGCCGCTGAAGGAATGGTCTTGCTGAAAAATGAAAATAATGCATTGCCTTTTTCCGTCACAAACAAAGAAATCTCACTCTTTGGAGTTACTTCATACATATGGAACACAGGTGGAACAGGTAGTGGAAGTGTGAACAATAAACATACCGTTTCTCTCTTGGAAGGTCTTACTTCCGCTGGTTACAAATTGGATGCAGAATTAGTAAATCTCTACCAACCTTTTACAAAAAAGGAATCTACAGATGAGGATAATAGAAGAGCAAGAGAGTTTGCTAGCGGAAAGTTACCTGTTCCTAAAAGACTGGTCGAGATGCCTCTGAACGATAATTTGCTTGCGAAAAAAGCGGAAACTTCGGAAATCGCTTTTGTGACTTTAGGACGAAATTCTGGAGAAGGGCGTGACAGGGTTGTTGATGAAGATTTCAATCTTGCGGTAGATGAGTTAGAAATGTTGGATAAGATTTCCAAAGCTTTTCATGCAAAAGGTAAAAAAGTCGTTGTTATCTTAAATGTTGCTGGAGTTATAGAAACGGCCTCTTGGAAAGATAAAGTTGATGCTATATTATTAGCATGGGAACCAGGGCAGGAAGGCGGACATTCGGTGGCAGATGTAGTTTCAGGACAAGTCAATCCTTCGGGAAAACTTACAATGACGTTCCCTATGAAATATTCCGACACTCCTTCGGCAAAGAATTTCCCGGGTGTTCCAGCAGAGAATCCATCAGAAGTAACGTATGAGGAGGGTATTTATGTTGGTTATCGTTACTTCAATACTTTCAATGTCAAACCTTCTTATGAGTTTGGTTACGGAAAATCTTATACAGATTTCTCCTATTCAAATATTAAAATCAATTCTAAAGTTTTTAATAAAAATTTAACGATCAGCATCAATATTAAAAATACGGGAAAAGTAATTGGGAAAGAGGTTGTGCAATTATATCTTTCAGCGCCAAACAAATCTATAGATAAACCAAAATCTGAACTAAAAGCTTTTGCTAAAACGAAAAATTTGAAACCTGGCGAATCTCAAACCATCACAATGACTTTATCCCCTAAAGATTTAGCATCATTTGTACCAGCAAAATCGGCGTGGATTGCAGAAGCAGGGCGTTACAAAATTTCTGTAGGTGCATCATCTTTGGATATCAAGCATACTATAGATTTTTCTGTTCCGAAGGAATTAAATGTAGAAAAAGTACAACATGCTTTTGCAGCAGACAAACAATTTGAAGATTTGAAACCCTAATTATTAGTAATTAAAATTAAATTATAATGAAAAAAACAATTAACAGGCGAGATTTCATGAAAGCAAGTTCTCTTGCAGGATTAGGATTGATTGTTCCCAATGACCCTTTAACTACACTTTATAATTTAAATCTTGATGGTAAAAATGCTGTTTTTCCCAAAGATTTTTTGTGGGGTGTAGCAGCTTCTGGACCACAAACGGAAAGTCGCGAAGGACGCGGTCGTAGCAATTGGGATGTATTTATAGACAATGTTGGCGGATCTGCCGACGGAACAAACAATATGCGGAACACCGAATTTGAAAAACGTTATCTCGATGAATTCAAGATGTTAAGAGATGCTGGAGTAAAAGCTTTCCGTTTTTCTTTCTCTTGGCCAAGAGTGCAACCAGAAACACCTGGAAGTCCTAATGCAAAAGCTATGTCATATTATGATAAGTTAATAGATGCAATGCTAGAACACGGTTTGGAGCCCGTTCCAACTTTGTTTCATTGGGATATGCCACTATGGGCAGGTGATTTTCTTAAAAGGGATATCAGCGACAAAATGCAAGATTATGCTGATATTATGTCACGGTTAGTAGGAAGTAGAGCAAAGACCTGGCTGGCCTTTAACGAGCCGAGCGTTATTGCCGCATTCGGTTATGGGAAAGGAACTTTTGCGCCGGGGTATCATTCAAAAAAAACAATGGGTGCTGCGATTCATCACATTAATGTATCACAGGCAAAAATATTTGAAGCTGTGAGGTCGAATGTACCTGCCGTGAAAATTGCTTCGGCTTTTAATATTATGCCTTTTGAAGCTTTGTCCGGCAAAAAGGAAGATATTGATGCTGCTCATTTTGTTGATGTCCTTTGGAATCAGTCCTTTGCTGACCCAACTTATGGATTAGGTTATCCCGATTTAATAAAGCCATTTGTAGAGCCTTATATAAAGGACGGAGACCTAAATTTTATAGCTTCAAAACCAGATTTTTTTGGCGTTAATTTCTACTCGAGAACCTTTGTCAAAGCAGATAATGATAAACATTCAATACTTGGGACAATTCCTATTGCACCGCCATCAGAATTGGAAAAAACTCAGGAATTTCCTTATGATCCTAACACATATACCAAAATATTATTGGATATAGATAAAAAATATGGTCAGCCAGATATCTTGGCAACAGAGTTTGGTTTTGCAATCGAGGAGGATAAGCCGATAAACGGTATTTTGAATGATCCACAACGTATCAAATATATCCAAGGGTATATCAAAGCTGCTCAAGAAGCAGTTAAGAAAGGAGTAAAACTCAAAGGCATGATGTATTGGTCTTCAACAGATAATTGGGAATGGACATTAGGTCTGAGTCACCATTTCGGCTTGATCCATATTGATAAAAATACCTTGGAGCGTATTCCAAAGAAAAGTCTTGAGTATTATGGGAAATGTATCAAGGTAAACGCTGCAGCGGATGTTAGATAAGTTAAAACTAAATAATAAAAACAATTTTAAATAAATTTTCATGAAATCAATATTACTTTCATTACTTTTCTTGGGCACGGCAACATCTCTTTTTTCTCAGCAAAATAATGCAAATGAAAACATAGATCCATCCAAGCCTACCAACTTATACACGCAGGTAAATGTGCAGGCTGAACTCAACTCTTACAAAGGGTTCAGTACATACGGAACGCGACTTAATTTCCAATATGCCCTTAACCCAGATAATTTGATTCTTGCTGAGGTTCCTTTTCTGTATAATTCAGAAACAAAAAAGTTTGGCTTGTCGGATACCAGAGTCAGATATTTTAACGTGCAGAGAATGAACAGCAATAAGTTGTTTGCATTGGCTCCCTTTGTAGACATCTATATGCCTACAGGAAAGTCTGCTCACGGCTTGGGTGGGGGAACATGGTCTTTGTCAGCTGGTTTAATTGCTGGTTTGGGTTTTTCTAAAAATGTTTCTATGTTTCCGGGCGTAAGCTATGTGTATCTTACCGAGAGTGGAAAAAGCGGGATGCAGATTCAGTCTAATGTAAGCTTGAAATTCAGTGATAATACGTTTGTATTTGTTAATCCAAGTGCAATGTTTATTAACTCGGGTGTAACTTGGCAAGGCGAATTAGATGTTAATCAAATTATTATACAAAATAAACTCAAAGGTAATATCGGATGGTTGCCTAATTTTACGAATAAGGTAAACACTTTCAGAATTGGTGTTACTTTCTTTATGTAAGTACTGAGTAAGGCCTTGGATATGCAAATAAAATTTACAAAAATGTAGCTTAACATAGTTGGAAATTTTGTTTGCATATCTAATTTTATTTAATTTAACTAAAATAATATGGTTGATACAATTTGGTTTGCCATTCTTTCACTTTATACTTAAATTGAAAACGTCCGTCAAGTTGAGAAATGACACTATCCCATAAAGTGTGTAAGTTAAAAAGTTAGGGCTTGGATTTTATAATCTGAGCCTTTTGTCAAAAATAATCATAAATTGGTTTAAAACAATTCCCCAATTGTGAATAAGCATTGTCCACTTCTTAGTAGATTCTTTGAGAGCTAAATAAACAGATTTCAACACGGCATCATCGGTAGGGAAAGACATTTTGTTTTTGGTATACTTTCTGATTTTCCCATTCAGATTTTCAATGAGATTAGTGGTATAAATGATTTTTCGAATTTCAAGTGGGAATTCAAAAAAGACGGTTAATTCATCCCAATTGTTTTTCCCAGATTGAATAGCGTACAAATATTTACTTTCCCACTTGGTTGCAAAATCTTCTAAAGCTGCTTTTGCAGCATCTTTGTTAGGTGCTGTATAAATGTGTTTCATGTCGGCAGAAAATTCTTTTCTATCCTTCCAGACTACATATTTACAAGCGTTCCTGATTTGATGAACCACACAAATTTGAGTTTGAGATTCAGGGAAAACCGAGCGAATAGTCTGAGTAAAACCATTAAGATTATCAGTAGCTGTAATCAAAATATCCTCAACTCCACGAGCTTTTAAATCCGTTAAAACATTCATCCAAAAACTGGAAACTTTCGTTTTTTCCAAGCCACATACCAAGAACATCTTTTCGTCCTTCTCGGTTTAATCCAACGGCTAAGTAAATGGTTTTGTTGATGACTTTTGAGTTTTCTCTGACTTTAAAAACTATTCCATCCATCCAAACAATAAGATACAAATCGTCTAACGGTCGGTTTTGCCAAGCAACTACTTCATTGGCAACAGCACTAGTAATTCTGGAAATGGTGGAGGTAGAAACATCAAAATCATACATTTCTTTAATCTGTTCTTCGATATCCGAAACGCTCATTCCTTTAGCATAAAACGAGATGATGATGTTCTCCAAACCATCAATAATATTGTGTCTTTTGGGAACTAAGGTGGGTTCAAAACTACCTTCACGGTCTCTGGGAACTTTAATCTCCGATTCTCCAAATGAGGATTTTATTTTCTTAGTTCCATGTCCGTTTCGGTAATTTCCACTTAATGTTTTTTCGTGTTTTTCATTGTCCAGATGGCTGTCTAATTCAGCATCTAGCATATGTTCTACTGCTTTTTTGTGCAGTTCTTTGAAAAAAGTGGTTAAATCTTCTCCATTCTTAAAGGACTTGTAAAAATCCTTGTTGTTTAATAATTCTTCTTTGTCGATCATAACTATGTAATGTTTAAAAATAGTAAAAAGTTATTTCCGAAAAATTATTTGAGCTTTGAGGGCTCATAATTTTTCAGAATAACTTTTCAACTTACACAGTTAGTGGGACGCTACCAAATAAATGCAATTACGCTTAAAACTGTAATTGATAAATATAAACTCAAGTTGTCAGTGATGATGCTCACTCTTATTTCCTATTTGTAATTAACTACTAATTGCGTATCGCAATATACAATAATCTAACCCCAAGCTTTGTCCATCTGTTCATCAGTGAATACTTCTGTCACCTTCATATATTTATCTAAAACAGCATCTTTTTTGATGTATTTTCTTCAAAACTAAATACAATAGCTTAATTTAAAATTTTATAAGTAGCTGTTAAATATTCCTAGAATTAATGATACATAAATATAATTGCTAATTAATAAATTATTCATATTATGGTAATGTCAAATATGCATTTTTAGTTAACAAATAGTTACAATTCAACAACAAAAAAGCCTTCAAAAACATGAAGGCTTTATAACTAGAAAGATTCAAAAAATTATTTTTTAGATTCTTCAACAGAAACTTTTCTGAATTCTTTGAATAATTTTGTTAATTCTAAAGCTGATTTTCTTGCTCTTGCTCCAGCAGCTTTGTTTCCTTTTTCTTCTTGTAAGCTAGCATCAGTTTTGAAAGCTTCGATTTCAGCATTGATCTTTTCAATAAGTTCTTTCATTGTAAATTATTTTAATTTGAGTGTCAAATATAGAATTTTGTTTGATTGTTCCCAATTTTTTTTCTAAAAAATGATGCCTCAATGCCTTATTTATAGTGTTTTTAATGAAAATGAGATTTTTTTAGATTCTATTTTTGAATTTTTTTTGAACTTTCAAGGTCTAGTTTTAAAAAATTGAGGTTTAAAGCCTGCTAAAATCTACTTTTAAAAATTAAATTCCACTTAAAAGTGATGACATATCTGGATAAATCTAGTTTTATTAATTTATAATCAAATCTAGGTATATTTAAAAAAAACAAAACATTATTTTAGCAAAGCATTGAAAGTATCTCCTTGACGGATATTGCCCGTATTATAACCCTTCATAAACCATTCCTTTCGTTGCGCAGAAGAACCGTGGGTAAAAGCTTCTTGATTGACATACCCGCTTGATCTTTTCTGGATGTTATCATCGCCAACAGCTTCGGCTGCGCTAATCGCGGATTCGATATCGCCAGGCTCCAGAATTTTTTCGCGATTATCTGTTTGGCGTGCCCATAAGCCGGCATAAAAATCCGCTTGAAGCTCTGTAGCAACCGAAACACGATTTATTTCTGTTTCCGAATAGCGACCGCTTCGGCGCAATTGATCAACTTTTTGTGTCGTTCCTAATAATGTCTGTACATGGTGACCAACTTCGTGTGCCATAACATAGGCTATAGAGAATTCTGTTACTTGGGCACCAAATCTTTGTTGAAGCTCTTTAAAGAAGCTCATGTCCATATATATGGTTTCGTCAGCAGGGCAATAGAAAGGCCCCATGGCTGCTTGTGCAGTTCCACAGCCCGATCTTGTAACATCTTCGAAGAGCACTACATGTGGTTTTCTATAAGTCATACCGTTTTGTTGGAAAATTTCAGTCCAAGTTTGCTCTGTTTCGGCTGTTACCATTTCGACAAATTCGCGGATCTGTAGCTCTTGTGGGTTAAGCTGTCGTTGTTCTGTTGTCTGTTGGCTAGAGTTGACTGCAGTTCCTAAAATTGCAGAAGGGTCACCTCCCAAAAAGAAAACTATTGCCGCTATGATAAGCGTCCCCAAGCCGCCACCTACTATGAGCCCACCGCCTCCGCCGGAGCCCCGTCTGTCGTCAACCATGTCACTTCTATCTTTAGTCCATTTCATATTTTGTATATTTTCGGATAAAAATACAAAAAAAATGCAGGTGGAAACCTACATTTTTTATTATTCTAAGTATGTTGAAAATTGTTTTTTTAGCCCCGATTGTAGCATTTGTTTGAGCTCGTTGTAAAACTTGGAAAAGCTTTGGCTACAACAGCGAGTGCGGAAAGCGGGCCCCGCAGTCCTAATGAAGGTGTAATGGTCTTGCTCCTTATTCTAAACCTTGTTGTTGAATTGTATCATTTTGATGGCTGTTACGGCTGCTTCAACGCCTTTGTTGCCCAAAGAGCCGCCACTACGAGCGATAGATTGCTCTTTTGTGTCGTCTGTTAGGACGCAAAAGATAGCGGGTGTTTTGGTAAGGACATTGCAGTCTTTGATGCCATGCGCAACGGCAGAGCATACGTAGTCGAAATGTGGTGTTTCGCCACGAATAACACAGCCAATAGCAATAACCGCAGCAAAGCGGTTGGATTTGCACATTTGCATTGCTGCAAAACTTAATTCGAATGCGCCAGGAACATAAAAAACTTTGATGTTTTCTTTGCGAAGTCCTTCTTTTGCTAGAACTTCCAAAGCTGCATCGCGCATATTATAGGTTACAAAATCATTCCACTCCGAAACAACAATGCCGATAGAATATGTATCGGCATTTGATAAGTTAAGTGGCTTGTAATCCGAAAGATTAACTGTTGCCATGTTTAGTAATATTTAGTCATTTCAATATAAGCATCAGACTGACCGTTGTCGTAATCTTGATACTTCTCATCGATCATTGCAAAGTATTTTTTAGCTTCTGCTTTTTTGTTTAGTGAAAGTGCTAACATACCTGCTTTTTTTGTAAAATAATAAATGGTATAAGGATCTTTTGCGGTAGAAACTGCTTTGTCCATATTGCTCATTGCATCGTCGCTTCTGTTAAGATTTGCAGAGCAATCAGCCATTGCGCCATACTTCATCGCCATAAGCGTTTTGTTATCGCTGCTGAATTTATCTAGCATATCGTAAGCTTTTTGGAAATTTCCTTTTTTGAATTCGATAAGTCCTGCATTGTAAGCTGCAAGTTTACCCGCGTCCGTTGCGGAATATTCGTTATAAGTTCCCATGAAACCTGGGTTAGCAGCGCTTTTGCCACCTAAAGCTAAATCGTTGTCGCCTTTTGAAAGGTTAGCTTGTGCTGTTAAAAAAGCTTTGGTTGCTTCTTCGTTTTTTGGACCAACGATAAATTGTTTGTATCCAAAAAATCCTAAAACAGCTAGGATAAGTACGATAAAAGCGATACCAATTGGTTTTGAATATTTTTCTAAACCTTGCTCCACGTTAAGAGCTTTTTGGTCTAAGTCTTTGAAAAATTCAACGGTTTCTTTTCCTTCCTGAATTTGTTTTTTATTTAAGTCTGCTGCCATATTTTGTAAATATTCGAAATGCAAATTTAATGCTTTCTGTGTGATATGCAAAAAAACTGAGTTTTATAGATTAATATTTTAAAATTGAATAAATCTCTGCGTTAAATTTTTTAAGCTTTTCGGTTCCGTTCAACCCGTCAAGTTCTATTAAGAAACTGAATTGTGCTGGGATAGCGCCTTGTTTTTCTACAAGTTTTGCGGCGGCTTCTGTTGTGCCTCCAGTTGCTAAAAGATCATCATGGATTAGTACACGTTGACCAGGTTTTAGTTGATCGGTTTTCATTTCAATTTCTGAATTTCCATATTCCAAATCGTAAATTTGTCCAATGAAAGGAGGAGGAAGTTTTCCTTTTTTACGAATTAATATAAACGGAACTTCCAGCGCAACCGCAATGGCAATGCCGAAAAGATAACCGCGACTCTCGATGCCACATACAACATCTATTTTGCCTTTGCTGAATTCTACAAAGTCTTTGATAACTTCTTCATATAATTGAGGTTGAAGAAAAATGGGTGAAATATCTTTAAACTGAATGCCTTCTATCGGGAAGTCAGGGATATTGTCGATGGTGTTTTCTAAATTTTGAATAAGCTCAGCAGATGCCATTTAATTATTGTTTTTTTGATGAATTTATTTTATAGCTTGTGATTTTCCAACCATTGGCTGTTGACTTAAGTCCATAGGTTACATTAAGTGATGTTGTGTTGCCATCTTTGTCCGTTACGTCGTAGTTGGCATTAATTGTTGAAGTATTGTCTTTGGTAATGGGCGCCGAAACGGAGTTTACTTTAATATTTTTCACAGAGCCAAAGCCAGAATTTGGATTTGAGAATTTGTCATAACTTCCCCATGCTGGATTTTCTGCGTTCTCGTAAGCTGCTTTAAGATTTTGAGAATTAAGATTGCTCAAGAATTTTGAAACCGTAGATTTTGGGTCACTGCTTACTTTTGGAGTCGATGGTGTGGAGGCTGTTGTGGTCGTTCCCGATGAATTGTCGGGACTTGTTGCTGTTGCGTCTGGATTATTAGGGTCAACCAAACTTGGATCAATAGGCTCCGTAGGTTCCGTAGTAACGGGCGCTTTTACTACCGCTCTAGGATTAAAATCGATTCCTGATTTTATCATTTGATAGACTTTCTTTGTTGTTTTTACGCTAACTTTTACTTCAAGTTTGTTATCGATAATACTTGCAACTGGTAAAGACGAATATTTCACAGTAAATCCGCGGAAATTATTATCCTGCATCATGTTTTTTGCAGTTTGTAGCTTGTTGCCATTGCTGAAAACTTCCAGTGTTGTTTCAAGTCCTGCTCCGGTAAATTCAATTTTTTCGCCATTTTGGTTAACCAACTGGGGGATTACTACAAAGGCTTTTGGACCATGGATGCTATCCGACATTGCGGGTTTTACAATAATATTAAGCGCGCTTGCAGCAACATCATTTGGGTCAACTTCTGATACTTTGTCATCACCAAAGATATTCATCGTGCCTAATGATGGTGGCGCTGTACTGGACCAACTAATGTTATTCTTCTGTGCGATTTCATCGGCCATTTTCATAATTTCGGGAACCTTTTTGCCGTTTAGCAATTTTCCTAAAGCCTCAATCTCTGCAACATCGCCATCCACATCAACACCGAATGTTTTTAAAATATATAAAGCTTCATTGAATTTTATCTGCTGTAAGGTCGGCAACGAGGAAGTCATATCGTTTATACTTTCCTGAAATGCCTTTCTGTTGGCACCATCTACACTTGTTTTTTTACAAGACATTACAAGGAATAAACTTGCAAACAAAAGGTATCGAAAGAATTTCATATCTATGTTTTTTCTAGTTAGATTTCTAATATACAAAATTGTTGTTAAATATCTACAATGCAATGTTTTGCATATAACAGACATGTTACAGCGCAAAATTACATCATTTCTTTTTTCGCGAAGCAAATTAAAAAAACTATTTTTACAAAAATTAATAGTAGTATGTCGAATAAATTGACGGTTGAGATCCATAGTTTTTCCTATAAAAAAGGAGGAATCCCAAAAGATGATTCTGGAAATGGTGGAGGATTTGTGTTTGATTGTCGAGGAATTCTCAATCCTGGACGTATTGAAGAATACAAATCTCAAACAGGAAATGATGTTGCAGTTCAAGAATATTTAGAAGAAAACACAAAGATGCCTTCGTTCCTGCACGCTGTAAAATCTATTGTTTCTATTAATATTGATGATTATCTGGAGAGAGGTTTTGAAAATCTTCAAATCAATTTTGGGTGTACAGGTGGACAGCACCGCTCGGTATATTCTGCATTGAAAATTACTGAATTTATCAAAGAAAAATATCCGAAGGTTGATGTCAAAATTCAGCATGATGAGCAACCACAACTTAACAAGTCACAAGCTTAATGAAAGCCTTGATTTTTGCGGCAGGCAAGGGGACAAGACTTCAACCATTCACCAACTTTCATCCCAAAGCGCTAGCTGAAGTTAACGGAATTCCTTTATTGGAACGAAATATCAAGTATTTGCAATCACATGGTATCAATGATTTTGTTATCAATGTTCATCATTTTGGAGAGCAAATCATTAAGTTTTTGGAATTAAAAAATAATTTTGGTGCCAATATTGAAATTTCGGATGAGCGAGAAAAATTATTAGAAACTGGCGGTGGTTTGGTTTTTGCAAGAGACTTACTATCATCGGAAGAGAGTTTCCTCATTATGAATGCCGATATCTTAACAGATCTCAATATTTCTAATTTTTTAAAATTCCATTTGGACGGCAATAACTTTGTTACATTAGCCGTTTCGGACAGACAAAGCTCAAGAAAATTATTTTTTGATAAAGAAATGATTTTAAAAGGCTGGAAAAACCTTGGAACTAACGAAACTAAAATGGCTTGTGATAATGATAACTTCAGAGAATTAGCTTTTAGCGGTATCCATTGTGTGCATACATCTATCTTTGAAAAAATAACGAGAAACGGAAAATTTTCAATAATGGATGAATATCTTGATATGATGATGACCGAAAAAATTATAGGTTACGAACATAACGCGAATTTGATAGATGTCGGAAAACCCGAATCTATACAACAAGCAGAAAAATTATTTTTATGATTGACGATAGCAAAGACTTAGATAAAAGATTACACGAAAGTTTCAGACGAAAAACTTGGGACGAAACCATTACCAAAGACAGTTGGATGGTTTTCAAAGTGATGGCTGAGTTTGTAGATGGTTACGAAAAAATGGGACGTATAGGACCTTGCGTTTCGATATTTGGTTCTGCCAGATTAAAAAAAGACGATTATTATTACAACATGGCGATCGAGATTGCGACCAAAATTACCGAAATAGGTTTTGGCGTTATCACAGGTGGAGGCCCTGGTATAATGGAAGCTGGTAACAAAGGGGCTTTTGGACATGGTATTTCTATTGGGCTTAATATTGACTTGCCGTTTGAACAACATTTCAATCCGTATATTGATAAAGGTTATAACCTCGATTTTGACTATTTCTTTGTTAGAAAAGTCATGTTTGTAAAATATTCTCAAGGATTTATTGTCATGCCAGGTGGTTTTGGGACTTTGGATGAATTGTCTGAAGCTTTAACTTTAATTCAGACGAAGAAGATTGGACGTTTTCCTATTGTATTGATAGGCTCAGATTTTTGGAGCGGACTTTTGGACTGGTTCAAAAACACATTGGTAGAACGAAAGCTAATCAATGAAGAGGATTTACAATTATTCCGAGTTGTAGATACAGCAGATGATGCCGTGGCACACATTAAAGCATTCTATGACAAATATGCTGTGAACGTCAATTTCTAAAATTGGCTGATGGCATGTTATTTGACCAAATTTTAAAAATCAATAGTTATGAAAAAGTATTTCAACATTTTTGGCGTTTTATTCTTGTTTATTGCAATGAGTTTTACAGGATTGGAGATGTTTTCATCGATGACAAAAGTTGAATTTGTAGAAGGTAGCAAAACCTTAAAATTTACAACTAAGCTAAGTACATCCCACATTTCTAAAGCGCTTAATATTGACCCAAACACAACAGGATTCGATGCAGAGGTTAAAAAATATGTTAATGCTAATGTTGCTATTGCTGTTAATGGGAGTAGTAAAGTATTAACTTTTACAGGAAGTCAGGTGAATGGCGAATCTGTTTTCGTTTATTATGAAGCTTCTGGTGTTAGCGATGTTTCTAGTTTGAAAATTAAAAACTCAATATTAACAAGTGTTTATCCAAAACAAGTTAATATCGTCAACATTTCTTATAAAGGAAACCTGAAAACTGTTAACTTCCAAAAAGGAAAAGAAACTGCAGATGTCACATTTTAAAAGACATTGCTAGTAAAATAAAAACTCCCGAATTTTCGGGAGTTTTTTAATTTTAATGACATAATGTATGGTCGTTGGGATCACTACCGTGTTGATGGTGTTTAATTTGTAATGCTTCTTTTTTCGGGGAAAGATAAGGTATTCCGATTTCTAAACCGCGTAGAATGAAAAGTCCGCCCAAAATAATCATTACAACTGGCACGAATTTCACCAATTTTAAACGCATGTTTTGGCTTAAAAAATTCCCCAAAACAACAACTGCAAACATAAAAGGAAAAGTACCCAATCCGAAAAATAACATATACAAAGCACCTTGCCAAATTCCGCCAGTTGCTAGAGATGCCGTTAAAGCCATATACACCATGCCGCAAGGCAAAAGACCATTAAGAAGGCCTGTGGTAAATCGCGATGACAAATCAGCTTTGGTTAGTAGTTTTGAAAGTTTTAATTTTACTTTTAATAAGGCTTTGTTGACAAAAGGAATTTTTGTAGCAAAATCTTTTCCGCCAAAAGAAAATAGAGCCATTACAATCAGCAAAATACCAACGCCAATACTAAGAGAAGTTTGTAAGCCTGCAAAATGAAAACTTTCACCAACAATTCCTAAAACAGCACCTAATAAAGAATAAGTGATAATTCTTCCAAAATTATAAGTGAAATTTTGGAGATAGAAGTTGACTTTTTGCTGCCGCGATAATCCCATGGAAAGTGCGATAGGTCCACACATGCCAATGCAATGAAAACCTGAAGCAAATCCCAGTAACAAGGCGGATAAAAGCAATGCTATTTCCATAATACATCATAATCAATCTGGTAGGATTGGTTATTTTCTTTCCATTTTGTTTTTAAAGTGTAAGAACCAGGTACCAAAACTTTTGCTGGTATCAACATGGAGTTGGTGCCATCAAGACGTTCTAGTTTATGGATATCTAGATTCGAATCATCCGTGCGGAAGAGTACAATGTCGATTTGTTTATTATCGATTTTTCTTTCCGAAGGGAAATGAAGTTTTATACCGTTTTTATCTTGGGAGTAAATGGGTTTTATCTCCAGGTGTTGTGCATTTTTTTTGGCATCAATAACATCTTGATAGACGAGTTCTTCCTCGTAATAATTGTCAGAAATCATTTCTGCATTTTGCTTTCCTATAGGAAATACTAAAATTAGATACAAAATAAATACAATAAAACTACCTAGCGCGATAACGACTCCATGTCCCCACGATAATTTTTTCAACATTTTTTTTATTTTTAAAATTGGAATTTGAATGGACCTTCGAAGTAAGTCTGGAAAGAGTCTAACAATTTTCCATTCATATCATAAACCCCGATGCTTAGGTTTTGTTTTGATAATTTAATTTGAGATTCTGGGAAACTTACATTGATGGTTCCTTTAATCATTGCATCTCTTTTCATGATAATTTTGTTACCTCCACTTACGCTGATTGTTCCATTTTGTGGTTCAATAACTTTGATCGTAACGGTTCTTGTTTCATTCGATTTGTTAAGGAAAGTATAGTTGTAAGTGTTTGTTATTTTGCCATCACGAAGGAAGAAAGTTGATCCAGGAGGTTTTAAAAATTTGGCCTCCATTGTTCCTCTATTGTTAAGCAAGAATCCTAAGAAAACCATCAATAAAACTAAAAGAACAGAAGAAATCTTCATTCTATTGTTAAACTTGAATTTTTCTTTTTTCTCAATCTGGTTGATGGATGCATAGCGAATAAGCCCTTTTGGCAGGCCTACTTTCTCCATAACTTCGTCACACGCATCAATACAAGCTGTACAGTTGATGCATTCTAGTTGTTGACCATCACGAATATCAATACCTGTTGGGCATACCACAACGCATTGGTGACAATCTATACAATCGCCTTTTCCTACGGCTTTTCTATCTTCTCCTTTTCTCCATTTTGAGCGGTTTTCTCCTCTTTGATAATCATAGAATACATTGATAGTTTCCTTGTCAATCAAGACACCTTGCAATCTTCCATAAGGACAAACTAAGGTACAGACTTGCTCTCTAAACCACGCAAATACAAAATAAAATGCTGCGGAGAACATAATCATCACCAAGAAATTAGTTGGTCGTGCAAATGGACCTTCCTTCATGATTTTGAAAACTTCCTCGTAGCCGACGATATACATGAACATGAAGTGCGTTATGATAACAGAAATCAGAATAAAAATCGACCATTTGAGTCCGCGTTTCCATATTTTTTCACTATTCCAAGCTTGCTGGTCTAGTCGGATTTGTTTGTTTCTATCACCTTCTATGGCATATTCAATTTTTCTAAAAATCATTTCCATAAAAATAGTTTGCGGACATATCCATCCACAAAATATTCTACCAAAAACAACTGTAAATAAAATAATGAATACTAAAGAAGCAATTGCACCTAAAGCTAAAATAAAGAAATCTTGAGGGTAAAATGGTTGTCCAACAATAAAGAATTGACGATCCAAGATATTAATCATCAAGAATGGATTGCCATTAATTTTTATAAATGGAACCGCAAATAGAATAATTAATAGAATAACACTGACTACATTTCTGTAATTGGTGTATTTTCCTTTTGGTTTTCTAGGAAATACCCATTTACGTTTTCCAGTATTATCCATCGTTCCGACAGAATCTCTAAAGGTTTCTGCCTCAACGATTTGGCCTTGCCCACCGATAACAGGTTTGTTAGAGTCGCTCATATCATAACTTTTATAAATAAAAAAAGAGATTGCCCGAAAAAAGAATTAATTCTTTTTCCAATACCAGTCCAATTTACGAAAGAACTGATATATTTTGACAATCTCTTTTATATGGTTTTCTTAAAATCTATTTCTCCCAGTTCGCTTCTGTACCTTGTGGTGCAGCGCCGCCCTGTGCTTGTGTAATAGGAGCTTGCTCTTGGTTGATATGATATACATAAGCCGAAACTTTTTCGATATCATTACCAGTTAGCACGCCATTTTGTCCCCAAGCTTGCATTGTTGGATTGTGTGGACTACCATTGTACACAACGTGGAAAATACTTTTGTATAAGGTTTTTTCCGGTTGATTAATCCAGAAATTGTCTGTCAAGTTTGGACCAATACCTCCTTTTCCTGCATCCATGTGGCAAGCCACACAGTTTGTTTCAAAGATAGCTTTACCTTCTTCAACATGATCTTCCGTGAAAACAGCGGTTTCCAATGTTGCCTGCGGTACTGTTTCTAGATACTTTTCGACAGCAGCAATCTGTGCTTTGTGTTCTTGGTTGTACTCGACATCTGGGTCAGCAAAATCTGTAAAGCTAAAAGAAACAATATACAATACACAATATGCAATACCGAAATAGAATAGACCTAACCACCACTTTGGTAATTGATTGTCAAGCTCCATAATTCCATCGAAACCATGGTCGATAAGGATATCCTCTTCCTCTTTTGCGGTTTGTTTTTTAGAAGCAGACGCCCACAAATGTTTGAAATAAGGGACTTTTGTTTCTGCTAGATATTGGTTTTTCTCTTCTTCAGTTAATTTTTTGAATTTTTCATTCTCAATTAAATCACCAATCGCAGACTGAATAAATACTACGATGATACTTACTATGGTTGCTGCCCAGAAATATTTCGTTTTGAAAAATTCTGAAGTCTGTGCAAACATGTAAAATACGACAAGCAATAATCCTAATACAACAAGGATATTAATATATACGGGTGTTCTTCTTTTCATGATCTTAAAATTGTTTTAATGCGAAGTTTTATTATCATCTTTTTCTTCGTCTTTTTCCTCAATGTTGATATCGTCATCAAGTGGCGCATTTTCTTGTTCTTGATAAAACTTTTTTGGTTTGTTGAATACATAGTACGCAATACCAACAAAGGTGATAAGGAACAATATTAATGACAGGGTATTCAAAAATCCTGCATATTCTACATTGGAAACGATGTCTTTAAAACTTTGCGGAATCATTCGTAATTATTATTAGTTGCTCGCAGTTTTTACTTCAGTTGTCTTAATATCTGTTCCTAAGCGTTGTAAGTACGCAATAAGAGCTGTTATTTCTCTTTTTTCAAGCGGTACGAAACTTGCACCTTGCGTTTCTTTTTGCTTAGCAAATTCTTCCTTAACGTCTGCTGCTTCAGAATAAATATTTTTAACAATTGCATTGGCTTGATTATTCATCCAAGAATCTATGGAGTCAATCTGTGCTTTTGTATAAGGTACATCTAGTGAGTTTTTCATAAGCTCAAGTTTGGCTTTGCTCAAAGATGTATCTAGCGTATTTGTAATTAACCAAGGATAACGTGGCATGATAGATCCTGCCGATGTTGATCTTGGATTATACATGTGTTTGAAGTGCCAAGAGTCTGGTCTTACACCGCCTTCTCTATGTAGATCTGGCCCAGTTCTTTTAGAACCCCAAAGGAATGGGAAGTCATATACGAATTCGCCAGCTTTAGAATATTGACCATTTTTACCATTGAAACGTACAACTTCGTCACGGAAAGGTCTAATCATTTGAGAGTGACAAGCGTTACACCCTTCTCTAATATAGATGTCTCTACCTTCTAATTCTAATGGACTGTAAGGTTTAACCGCTGATATAGTAGGGACGTTATTTTTCACAAATATTGTTGGTAAAATCTCAATCATACCTCCGATAGCTACAGCAACGAAAGCTCCGATTGTTAAATATAAAGGTGTTCTTTCCAACCAAAGGTGGAAGGTTTCGCCTTGTTTTCTACCTTTTACAGTTTTAGCCAATGCAGGTGCTTCAGCAGGTACATTTTTAAGGAATGAACCTTGTCTAGCTGTTGCAATTAGGTTAACTACCATCAAAATTGATCCAATGATGTATAATAAACCACCAACAAATCTCATCTTGTAATATGG
Source organism: Chryseobacterium sp. POL2 (assembly GCF_011058315.1). Classification (NCBI taxonomy): domain Bacteria; kingdom Pseudomonadati; phylum Bacteroidota; class Flavobacteriia; order Flavobacteriales; family Weeksellaceae; genus Chryseobacterium; species Chryseobacterium sp. POL2. Next base: position 2,520,480 of record NZ_CP049298.1, read on the forward strand.
TAAAATAGCCGTTACAGTATCTAACCAGTTTTTATAAACTAAAGTTCCATCTGGGTTGAATTGTTTCCACATCAAACCTTGCGTAAATCCTGAAATATATAAAGGAACGGCATAGAAAATAATACCGAAAGTCCCTAGCCAGAAATGCCAGTTAGCCATTTTGGTTGAGTACAATTTAGTTCTCCACATTACAGGTACCAAATAATAGATAACCCCAAATGCCATAAATCCATTCCATCCTAAAGCACCTAAGTGTACGTGACCAATTACCCAGTCTGTAAAGTGCCCAACTTTATTTAAAGTTTTTGTTGCTAAAATTGGACCTTCGAAAGTTGCCATACCGTAACATGTTACCGCCACTACGAAGAATTTAAGAATTGGATTCTCTCTTACTTTATCCCAAGCTCCTCTTAATGTCAATAGACCATTAAGCATACCACCCCAGGATGGTGCGATTAGCATAATTGAGAAACCTGTTCCTACGGCCTGTGCCCATGCTGGTAAAGATGTATATTGTAAATGGTGAGGGCCTGCCCAGATATATACAAAAATTAATGACCAAAAGTGGATAATTGAAAGTTTGTACGAGAATACTGGTCTTTCTGCTGCTTTAGGTAAGAAGTAATACATCAAACCTAATACAGGCGTTGTTAATACGAAAGCCACAGCATTGTGACCATACCACCATTGTACTAATGCATCTTTAACACCAGAATAGATAGAATAAGACTTCCACATTGTTAAAGGAACCTCAAGGTTGTTAAAGATGTGCAACATTGCAATGGCAACCCATGTGCCCAAGTAGAACCAAATAGCAACATACAAGTGTCTAACTCTTCTCTTGGCGATTGTCCCGAACATGTTAATACCGAAAATCACCCAGATTACCGTAATTAAAATGTCAATAGGCCATTCGTGCTCGGCATATTCTTTAGAAGTGTTAATACCCATAAGGAATGTGATGACTACAGAGACGATCATAATCTGCCATCCCCAGAAGTGGATCCATGACAACGTGTCGCTCCACATTCTTGTTTTTAGAAGTCGTTGCATCGAGTAATATGCCCCAGCAAAGAAGCTGTTACATACGAACGCGAAAATCACAGCACTAGTGTGCAACATTCTGATTCTTCCGAACCCAAATGCCCCATGTGAGTTGATTAATCCCTGCATATCCCCACTCTTGAGACTGGCAATTGTCGGGTCGTCCGTTCCTAAGAAATATTCAGGAAGTTCCGGATAAAAAAGCATTAGTGCCGCAGTAAGCCCAAGTAAGAATCCAACCAAGCCAAAAACTACAGTTGCAATCAAAAAAGCTTTTACGATACTATTGTCATAACTAAACTTTTGTGTTTCCATATCTACAAATCACTATTATCTTTTCTTTCTTTTTTTTCAGATTCCAATGTCTCATCTTTTATTTCGTCATCCATCAGGATCCGAACTGCAGGGCTTTCATCGTCTTCAAAATGTCCTTTTCTAGCCCCAATAATGAAGATTATTAAGAAAACTACAGCCAGAGAAACGCTGCATATAATCATTAAATATAGAATCTCCATATGTGAGACAAATTTAAACTAAATAAAGTTCCCAAATTTAGTTAAAATTAATGACTTTGGTCAGAATGATTTTATTTTAATTAATTTATAATTTATCTAAATAGTTTTTATTTACGTAATAGCTTGAAATACTTTGTACTACGGTACCATGTTGACAAGGTGGTGAAAGCCACAACGCTTATAGAACTGATAGGCATAATAATGGCCGCAAACAAAGGCGAAACTTTCCCCATAACCGCAAAGCTAACCCCAATAACATTATAGAATAAACTGATTGCAAATGTTAATTTTACAATACTTATAGCGTCTTTTGAGAATTTTAAGTATTTATCAAATTCTGGGATTTTTCCACCGTCCATAATCACATCAGATGATGGTGTGAACGCGTTGGTGTCGTCAGCGATTGCGATGCCTACATTGCTTTGTTTCAAGGCGCCGGCATCGTTCAATCCATCACCGAGCATGGCGACTTTATGATGTTGGTTTTGAAGTTGTTGGATGAATTCTAGTTTGTCTTCTGGACTTTGGTTAAAACGCATTTCTTTAACATTCGGGATCATCGTTTTCAGTTGTTGTTCTTCCGAAGAATTGTCGCCGCTTAAAATGCTGATTTCGTAGGATTTTAAACTATAAAAAAGTTGTTTTAAATCTTTTCGATACTCGTTTTTAAAAGTGTATTTTCCTAAATAATCATTACCAGCTTGGATGAAAACTGCGGTTTCCAAATTTCCAGATTGTTGTCCTGTAAAACTGGCTGATCCTATTTTGTAAATCTTACCACGCACATTTGCCGAATAGCCTTTTCCTGAGATCTCCACAAAGTTTTCGACAGGGAAATAATCGTCCTCAATTTCAATGAATTCATATAAAGATTTGGACAATGGGTGGTTTGAGTTTTTAAGTAAACTTTTAATATTTCTTAAATCAAATTCAGAAATCGTATCGCCATGATAGTTGATATTTGATTTTTTACTTTCGGTAATAGTTCCTGTTTTATCAAATACCAAGCTGTCAATTTTAGCTAGTTTTTCGATGGTTAAAGTGTCTTTGACGTAGAATTTGTTTCTTCCCAAAATTCGCATCACATGTCCAAAGGTAAATGGTGCCGAAAGAGCCAAGGCACAAGGGCAAGCGATAATTAATATGGCCGCAACCACTTGGAACATTTTTTCGAAATTCTCTTGCGACCAATAGATGGCAGAGATGGCAGTAATACTTAGTATAACAATAGTAAAGTACTTACTAATTTTGTTGGTTATGGTATCGAGCCCTGTTTCTGTTTTTTTGAACGCTTCTTTGTTCCAAAGTTGAGTAAGGTAACTTTGGTCCACGTTTTTAATAACTTCCAGCTCCAATATTGGTCCGCTTTGTTTCCCTCCAGCAAAAATCTTGTCGCCCGCTTTTTTGGAAACTAAAGCAGCCTCTCCTGTTATGAAGCTGTTGTCAATATTGGCTTCCCCTTTTATTAGGATAGAATCGACAGGGATAATTTCCTGATTTCTTACCATAATTCTGTCGCCAACTTTTAGGTCGGACAAGAGAATGTTTTCTTGTTTTCCGTTGAAGTCTATTTTGGTAACCGCAATTGGGTAAAAAGATTTATAATCTCGGTCGTATGATAAAGTATTGTAAGTTCTTTTCTGGAAGGTTTTTCCTAAAAGCATGAAGAAAAGTAGTCCGCAAAGCGTATCGAAATACCCTGGACCATAGTCTGTTGCGATTTCGTAAATGGATCGTCCGTACAGCATGATGATTCCAATAACAATAGGAACGTCGATGTTGATGATTTTGTTTTTTAAGCCATACCAAGCAGATTTGTAATAATCTTGCGCGGAATAAAATACCACAGGTGTCGCTAAGATTAATAACATAATTCTGAAAAGATGCTTGTAACTTTCCATCCAGACATCGTTGCCGCCGATGTATTCTGGGAAGCTTAAAAACATGCTGTTTCCAAAAGCAAATCCTGCAATCGCTAATTTTACGAGTAAACTTTTGTCAAGAGTTTCTTTTTTTTTATCCGCTGTTTCTAAATTAATAACAGGTTTGTAGCCGAAGCTTGTTAAAAATCGAGCGAGTTCACTCAGTTTTAATTCTTCACTTTTGTACGCGATTTGTACGGTTTTTCGAGTGAAATTAACTTGCGAGTATTTTATTTTCGGATTAATTGTGTTAAGACTTTCTAAAAGCCAAATACAAGACGAACAATGTATAACTGGAATTTTGAAAGTTACCAAAGTTGTCCCACCTTCATGGAAATCAACAATTTTGTTGAAGACATCTTCGGCATCCAAATAATCGAATTGCGTCTGGTCGTCGCTATTTGGTCGTATCCCCGAACTTTTATTAAACTCATAAAAGTTACCAAGATTATGTAGGTTTAGGATTTCGTAAACGGACTGACAACCATTGCAACAGAATAATTTTTCATCAAACTCAATGCGCTCTTTTTCAATAGGCTGACCGCAGTGAAAGCAATTTTCTGACATGTGGCATGATTGTTTTAGCTTACAAAATTACGTCAAAAAACTTTGCTTTTAGAGGTAGAATGTCTTATTTTTGCTGATAAATGTCATTCGTATGTCACTTGAACAACAGCAACTTATCGAGCAAAACTTTATCCAAGCCTTTAACAGAGAGTCTTTTAGAAATAGTTTAAGTTCGGAAGATTATGAAAAATTAGTAGCCGAACTTAAAGATTTGGAATTCGCAAAAGGCGAAACCGTTTTCGAGGATGGAGAAGCTCCACAAGGCGTCTATTTTATTAAAGAAGGAACTGCAAAGCTTTCAAAATCTGGAGTTTACGGAAAGGATCAAATCCTCCGATTCTGTAAAGAAGGCGATCTTATCGGTTATAGATCACTCTTGTGTGGGGAAAACTTCCAAGCTAAAGCAGAAGCCATGACGCCTTTGAAAGTCACTTTTTTGCCAGCCGATTTTTTCATTCACTTATTAGAAGTTGATGCGAAGTTATCTTATGCAATGTTGCAAAAAATAGCTTTCGAACTAGGAGAGTCATCCAATACAGTCACTTTTTTGGCTCAAAAAACTGTCCGTGAAAGATTAGCCGAAATTCTTATTTTACTAGAACAAAAATTAGGAACAGATCCAGAAGGTTTTATTAATATTTCGCTGACCCGTGAAGAGATTGCAAATCTTATCGGGACTGCTACAGAAAGCGCTATCCGTTTGATTTCTGAATTTAAACAAGATGAACTTATTCTGGTGGAAGGTAGAAATATAAAAATCATCAACCACGAAAGACTTATCAAGTTAGGTCACGTTGTGATATAGAAGTAATATAACAATAATGATTTCATTGCTTATCATTATTAAATAATAATTTATCAATCAAGAAAATGTCTGTACATTCTGAAATAAAAAAAGTAACCACCGAGAGCCTTCGCAAAATGAAATTTGACAAGGATAAAATCTCGATGATTACAGCTTACGATTTTACAACGGCTAAAATGGTAGACGCAGGTGGAGTGGATGCTATTTTGGTTGGAGATTCTGCAGCCAATGTTATGGCGGGTTTTGAGACGACACTTCCTATTACATTAGATCAAATGATTTATCACACACAATGTGTCGTTCGAGGAGTGGATAGGGCTTTAGTAGTTGCGGATTTACCCTTTGGAACTTACCAAAGTAATCCCGAAAAAGCGTTGGAATCTGCGGTAAGAATGATGAAAGAAGGAGGAGCCCACGCCGTGAAAATTGAAGGAGGAAAGGAAATTGAAGATTCCCTTAAGAAAATTGTAAATGCTGGAATTCCTGTAATGGCGCACTTGGGCTTAACACCGCAATCTATCTATCAGTTCGGGACTTATAAAGTTCGTGCTAAAGAAGATGCTGAGGCTGAAAAATTAATTGCTGACGCCAAATTGGTGGAAGAATTAGGCTGTTTTGCATTGGTTTTAGAGAAAATTCCTGCAGATTTGGCTAAAAAAGTTACAGAAGCTATTTCTATCCCGACAATTGGGATTGGCGCAGGTGTTAATTGCGATGGACAAGTTTTGGTATATCACGATATGGTAGGTATGAACAAAGGCTTTTCGCCAAAGTTCTTAAGAAGATATTTGGATTTGTATACCGAAATTACAGGCGCAGTTTCGCAATATGTGAAGGATGTAAAGTCTGCCGATTTTCCAAATGAATCAGAAAGTTATTAAACTTTCCAGATATTAAAATATAATAGGGAATTGTATAGAATTCCGATTTTTAAAGCATATTTTAAAAATGATAGTTTTTTAATGACTATCATTTTTTTTAATGTAGCGTGTAGTTTTTAGCAAATATAAAAATATATGAAAAATTTAATGGCCATACAGGCAGGTGTATCTTTTGCCGCTTTAGCTTGTTTATTAGTTGGTTGGATTCAGCCATTTTCACCAGAGATTAATAATTTTATTTACAATAAGTTATTTTACATTTTAGTAGGTGCAAGTTTCGCGTTGCAAGCACCAACTTTAGCAAATCAAAAATTCAAAATCCCAATGTATATTGCTGCGGGACTTTGTGTTGTCGGAGCATTTTTACCTGCCGAAACGCGACTTTCAGGGATTAAAACGATTGGTCTTATTTCAGGAGTTGTTATGTCTTTGTTTGGCAGAAATCGTAATGTTCAACAATAATGGCAGAACAAAAATTTTCTTCTGAACAAATTGTTTTTGAAGACAATCATATTATCGTTATTAACAAAAAAGCGGGTCAGCTTGTTCAGGGCGATAAAACCGGCGATGAATCGTTACTCGAATTAATCAAGAATTTCATCAAAAAAAGAGACGAAAAACCCGGAAATGTTTTCCTAGGTTTGGTTCATCGTATTGATAGACCTACTTCTGGTTTGGTGATTTATGCGAAAACTTCAAAAGCACTTTCTCGTTTGACGCAAATGGTGAAAAACCGCGAGATTAAAAAAACCTATTGGGCTTTGGTGGCAAAGGAGATGATTCCCAATTCTCAAAGATTGGTTCATTATTTAAAGAAAAACGAGAAAAATAACAAAGCCATTGTTTTTCCTAAAGCTACAGAAGGAGCTAAAGAAGCAATTTTGACGTACAATATTATTAAAGTTCTGGACAATTACCAACTTTTAGAAATTGATTTGGAGACAGGGCGTCATCATCAAATTAGAGCTCAACTTTCAAAAATTGGAATTCCGATTAAAGGCGATTTAAAATACGGTGCGCCAAGATCCAATCCCGATGGAGGAATATCGCTTCATGCTAGAAAACTAAATTTTATACATCCCGTAACGAAAGAAGAGATTGAAATTGTAGCGCCACTTCCCAAAAATGACAAAGTTTGGCAAGCCTGCGAAACATTATAAACAAAAGGCATTCAAAAATTTTCTGAATGCCTTTCTTGTTAATATAAATGTAATTTGAGTCGTTATTTTGTGTTCATTAATCCGCCATTGTCATCTTTTGGAATGTCGTTTTTCAGCATATTCGGGTCTTCTTTGGCTAATTTATTCTTGGTCGGAATTTTATAATTAATAGAGAATCCAAACTGGCGACTATCCCAACGGTTGTTAAGGTAGATTGGCGATGGCGTGTTCACGGTTTTGAAATTCATTCTACTGCTGTTGAAAATGTCATTTGCAAATAGACTTAGCGTAATTCTGTCTTTATTAAATTTCTTACTAAAATTCAAATCAACACGATTCATAATAGGTTGAGTCGCTTGGAAGAAATAATAATTTCCTTTGGTGGAATAGCTAAATGTAGGTGAGAATTTTATTTGATATGGTAAAATAAACTGCCCTGTTACATTAAAAAACCACATGCCTTTTTTGTCTGCAATTTCTTTAATATCCTGGAACTGATATCCTGCGTACAGATACAAAAAGTTAATTTTATCAGGATTAAAATTAAACTTCATAATTTCGCTAAAAGGCTTACTGAAAATCATTAAAGGAACAGGTAAACCAACATTGAAACTATGCTGTGTTAAACTATTAATGTTAACATTGGTCTGCGAAATATTGTAACCGTCGCGTTCCACATACATCATCACCTGATTGTCCACTTTGCTCACGTTATAACTTATAAAAGCATAATCGAAAGCACTTAATTTAGCTTCAAAATTGTCATAAATGGTTGGCTGAACATTTGGGTTTCCGGAAATGTCAACATTCGGATTTTGGAAAGTTGTGTTATTGGGGTTCAGCTGACCTGTAGATGGCAAACTTATTTTTCGGTTGTAGTTTAAATTGAAATATAAAGATCTTGCAAAATCATATTGAATACTCGCATTTGGAAATAATTCAAATTTTTTGAAAGCCGTTAAATCGTCCCAAGTGTTTTGAGCTACATTCAGAGATTGACCCGAAATATCATAATCTTCAGCTCTCAGACCTGCAATAAAACTGAATTTTTTCAATTTAGCATTCAATTCTGCATAAGTTGAAGTGGTCTGTCTTTGGTACTCTAAATTTTGGATTCCCATAAAGTCAGTTGTAAAATTCACTTTTTCATATAAACCACCAAAACTAAATTTCCCTTCATCAAGAAGTTTAATCGGTTGCGAATAATCTACACGAAGATTATAAAAGTCTTGATTGGAAGCATTGTTAAAGTCGGTATTTGTTTGGATTGAACCCAAAGGGAAGTTGACAAAATTATCGCCTTTTTGATCAAATTTTGATTGGAAGTTAGAGTAATTCATTTTGATGTCTAACTTTTGATTTTTGTCATCAAAACGTTTTTGGTAAGTAGCTGTAATTTCGTTTCTGTCGCTTTTGGTTTTGCCTTTTCCAAGATTTAAATAATCTGCAACAACAAAATTGCCAGAACCAATTGGTGTTTCAAATTGCGCAGTTCCGTCCGAATTGTTGTAAGTATCGTTGTTTGAGGTGTTATAATCGTAGTTCAGTAATAATCTGTCTTTTCCAATATCAAAAGTCATGGCACCTTTTGCGAAATATCCTCTCGAATATTTATCTGCAAAACCTTTTGATAAATCATCCATTTCGTTGCTGCTAAAGGCTTCTGCATAAGTTTGACCAGCACTAAACTGCCACCCAAACCATTTATTTCGTGAGTTTAAAACGATACTATTGTTAAAACGATTTCTAAATTTATCATAATCAGAAAAACGATAACCTCCAGAATAGGTTGCTGTAAGATAATTTTTTGCTGATTTAGAAGTTATGATATTTAAAATAGTACCTCCAGAAGTGGCAGGAAATTCTGCGCCAGGTTGTGTTATGACTTCAATTCTATCTATTGCCGAAGCGGGCATTCCTTCCAAAAAAGCAGTAAGATCGTTGGTGGAAATATTCATCGGTCTGCCGTCCATATAGACTTGAAGGGGTTTTCCTTGATACATCATTCCAGCAATATCCGTAACCACCATACCTGGAAGTTTTTTAATTCCTTCCAATGAAGAACCGGAATTAAGATTGGCTTGTTCCGAGAAATCAAAAATCGTTCTGTCTGCTTTTTGTTCAACGGCTTTTTTAGTTTTTGTAATTGTTACCGCTTCTATTTGTTTTTCTTTAGAAGTTTCTGTTTTTGTTTGCTGTGCAAATCCTATTTGAAAACTCAAAACCAAACTTGCTGCGAAAATAATTTTTTTGTTCATAAATTCTAATCTAAATAATAAGACTATTTTTTTGCAAGTTTGTTACAATTGTATAAAAAAGGATGAAAAATCTATCAAAAAAACCGCTCCAAAGGAAGCGGTTTTAATATTTAAAGCAAAGGAAGTTTAGTTTTCTTGTTGCTTAATTAAGTTAAGAGCGGAACCTGCTTTAAACCAATCGATTTGTTGCTCGTTGTAAGTGTGGTTTGCAATAACGGTGTCTTTTGTTCCGTCGTTATGAACAAATTCTAAAGTCAATTGTTTTCCTGGAGCAAATTGATCAAGGTCTAAGAAATTCACCACATCGTCTTCACGGATTTTGTCGTAATCCGACTTGTCAGCGAAAGTTAAGCCAAGCATTCCTTGTTTTTTCAAATTCGTTTCGTGGATACGTGCAAAAGATTTTACCAAAACGGCTTTCACACCTAAATGTCTTGGCTCCATGGCAGCGTGTTCTCTTGAAGAACCCTCACCGTAATTTTCGTCACCAACAACAATTGAAGGAACTTTAGCCGCTTTGTAAGCTCTTGCTACTTTTGGAACTTCGTCGTATTGACCCGTCAATTCATTTTTCACTTTGTTGGTTTCCATGTTGTAAGCGTTCACCGCTCCAATCAACATATTGTTTGAAATATTATCCAAGTGACCTCTGTATTTCAACCATGGACCCGCCATAGAAATGTGGTCGGTTGTACATTTTCCGAAGGCTTTAATTAAAACTTTAGCTCCGGTAATATTTTTACCGTCCCAAGCTGGAAATTCTTCCAATAATTGAAGTCTGTCCGAAGTTGGACTTACCACCACCTGAACGCTAGAACCATCTGCGGAAGGCGCTTGGTAACCATTATCGTCCACCGCGAAACCTTTAGCTGGAAGTTCAGAACCTTTTGGCTCGTTTAGTTTTACTTGCTCGCCAGCTTCGTTGGTTAAAGTATCGGTAATTGGATTGAAATCTAAACGTCCCGAAATTGCTACCGCAGCTACCATTTCTGGAGAAGCTACGAAAGCATGGGTATTTGGATTTCCGTCGGCTCTTTTTGCGAAGTTTCTATTGAAAGAATGGATAATAGAGTTTTTCTCACCTTTGTCAGCGCCTTCTCTGTCCCATTGTCCAATACAAGGTCCACAAGCGTTGGTGAAAATTCTAGCGTTTTCAAATTTTCTGAAAGAATCTAAGAAACCATCTCTTTCCGCTGTGAATTTCACTTGCTCAGAACCTGGGTTGATTCCTAATATGGCTTTTGGTTTTACGCCTTTAGCCACCGCATCTTCAACGATGGAAGCAGCTCTAGATAAATCTTCGTACGAAGAATTGGTACAAGAACCAATTAATGCCCATTCTACTTCTAAAGGCCATCCGTTTGCTTCCGCTTTTGCTCTGAATTCAGCCACAGGCGTTGCTAAATCTGGAGTGAAAGGTCCATTTAAATGTGGAGAAAGCGTAGAAAGATCAATTTCAATCACTTGATCGAAATATTGCTCTGGATTGGCGTACACTTCAGCATCACCTGTTAAATGTTCAGCGATTTTATCGGCGGCATCCACAATATCTTGTCTTCCCGTTGCAGAAAGGTATCTTCTCATGGAATCATCATACCCGAAAGTGGAAGTGGTCGCACCAATTTCCGCCCCCATATTACAAATTGTTCCTTTTCCTGTTGCAGAAAGAGATTGTGCACCTTCTCCGAAATATTCTACGATGCAACCCGTTCCACCTTTTACGGTAAGAATTCCGGCAACTTTTAGGATAACGTCTTTAGCGGAAGTCCATCCCGACATTTTTCCTGTTAATTTTACCCCAATCAATTTTGGCATTTTTAGTTCCCAAGCCATTCCAGCCATTACGTCAACGGCATCGGCACCACCAACACCAATCGCCACCATTCCTAAACCACCTGCGTTTACGGTGTGAGAGTCGGTACCGATCATCATTCCGCCTGGGAAAGCGTAATTTTCTAAAACCACTTGGTGAATAATTCCTGCACCTGGTTTCCAGAAACCGATTCCGTATTTATCACAAACCGAACTCAAAAAGTTGAAAACCTCAGAGTTTTTGTTAATTCCTTCTTGCAAGTCTTGCTCTGCACCCACTCTCGCCTGAATCAAGTGATCCGCATGCGCTGTTGAAGGAACGGCAACTTTGGTTTTTCCAGCTTGCATAAACTGTAACAATGCCATCTGCGCGGTTGCATCCTGCATTGCCACTCTGTCTGGAGCGAAGTCTACATAAGAATTCCCTCTTTCGTAAGCTTGTGTCGCGTTACCTTCCCAAAGGTGCGTGTAAAGAATTTTTTCTGAAAGTGTCAAGGGTTTTCCCACAATTTCTCTCGCTTTTGCGATTCTTTCAGGGTAACGGTCGTACACTTTTTTGATCATATCAAGGTCAAAAATCATATCTTAATTTTTTAATATTAATAGTATTTAAAAAAGGCTATACAATTTACAAATTATTTTCGATCAGAGAATTACTTATTTTTTTCTTTAGAATTAAAATAAATAAGAAGATAGGTTCTTTAACGAATTCAGCCTTGCTATTTGGATGGAAATTTCGTGCCTTTAGCGTGTTAACAAATTAGAAAGTTTGTATTTCGATGATGGGAATTTTGGATAAAGTTTTTATTAAAATGAAATTAAGCGCAAAGCAAAACTAAGTTTTAAGGATTTGTTTCTGTTTCAAGGAAAATAAAGCCACTTCGTTCAATATAGAAATACAAATTCGTTTTACATTTAAAAGTATAACGTCTTCGTTTATCTTAAAAACGAAAGCAAAAAAATATTTAGTCTTTGTTTGACTCTGTGCTTAATTTTAATAAATATTCTCGATTTTTAATTTTGTCCGAAATAATAAAAATCTATCCCAATTTGGATAGATTTTTATTATTTAAATCAAACAATTTCTATTTTTCATCCGCAGATGGACCGTAAATTCCGGGAAGTGGAATGTCTAACATACGTAGATAAACGCTTAATTGTCCACGGTGATGAATTAAATGATTGGTAACGATAAATCGGTAAGCGCCTGATTTTGGAGCTTCAGCAATAATATGATCGCCTGCTTTTAAAGTCCAATTTTTAAAATATTCTTCATCAGATAATGAATTAATCACCTCTAAACTTTTAGTTTTGATGTCTTCTAAAGCTTTCACCAATTCATCAACTGTTTGTAAAGTAGATGGTGTGTAATCTGTATGAAAATCGAAAGTATCTTTGGTGAAAACGTAAGAAACCCAACCGTGCAATTCGACAACGTGATTGGCTAATTCGCCCAAAGTCATGGATTTTTCGTGAGGTTTGTAGCTGAAATTATTTTCTGGTAATACTTTTAAGAATCGTAAAGTATTTTCGGTTTCTCTTTCGATTTCTATTGCTAATGCTTTTTGAATGCTCATTTTATAAATTTTTAATTTTTTAAATATACATATTATTCATGTATTCAAAACAAAAAAGGCTATCCGAAAATGGACAGCCTTTTGTTATAATGTTCTCGAATTTCTTAGTGACAAGAAATAGGAGTGAACTTCGTTAAATTGATTCCTTCAACAGCATCTTGGTACTCTTCAATGTTCGGAATTCTACCTAAAATAGCAGAAAGAACAACCACAGGAGTAGAAGCCAATAAAGATTCCCCTTTTTTGTCGGCTTTATCTTCTACCACACGACCTTGGAAAAGACGCGTAGAAGTAGCCATCACGGTGTCGCCTTTTTCTGCTTTTTCTTGGTTACCCATACAAAGGTTGCAACCAGGACGCTCTAGGTACATGATGTTTTCGTATTCTGTACGAGCAGCACCTTTTGGAGCGTCGTCATTAAATTCGAAACCTGAATATTTTTGCAACATTTCCCAATCGCCTTCCGCTTTTAATTCGTCGATGATGTTGTAAGTAGGGGCAGCAACCACTAGCGGAGCTTTGAATTCTACTTTTCCGTTTGCTTTTTCTACGTTTTTCAACATTTGAGAAACGATTTTTAAGTCGTCTTTATGAACCATACAAGATCCTACGAAACCTAAATCTACTTTTTTGTCACCGCCATAATAAGTAAGGTCTCTAATGGTATCGTGCGTGTATCGTTTAGAAACATCAGCATTATTTACGTCTGGATCGGCAATCATTGGTTCGTTGATGATATCTAAATCTACAACAACTTCAGCATAATATTTAGCATTTGCATCAGGTTGAAGAGCTGGTTTAGCACCAGATTTAATTTCTTCGATACGAGCATTTGCTTTATCAATTAATCCTTGAAGAACTGCATTGTGATTATCCATTCCTTTATTAATCATGATTTGGATACGCGATTTCGCAATTTCCAATGATTGAATTAAAGTATCGTCTTGAGAAATACAGATAGAAGCTTTCGCTTTCATTTCTGCAGTCCAGTCGGTGAATGTAAAGGCTTGGTCCGCCAATAAAGTTCCGATATGAACCTCGATAATTCTACCTTGGAAAACGTTTTCCCCATCAAATTGCTTCAGCATTTGAGCTTGCGTAGCGTGAACCACATCACGGAAATCCATATAAGGTTTCATTTCACCTTTGAAAGTTACTTTCACAGATTCAGGAATTGGCATTGAAGCTTCACCAGTTGCCAAAGCCAAAGCTACCGTTCCAGAGTCAGCTCCGAAAGCAACGCCTTTAGACATTCTTGTATGCGAGTCGCCACCGATGATGATTGCCCATTCGTCGATGGTAATATCGTTCAATACTTTGTGAATAACGTCCGTCATTGAATGATAAACACCTTTCGGGTCTCTTGCAGTAATTACCCCGAAGTCGTTCATAAATTTCATCAATTTAGGAATGTTCGTTTGCGCTTTTTTGTCCCAAACTGAAGCCGTGTGACATCCAGATTGGTAAGCCCCGTCAACGATTGGAGAGATAACGGTTGCAGCCATTGCTTCCAATTCTTGGGAAGTCATCAAACCTGTTGTATCCTGAGATCCAACGATATTTACTTTTACTCGAACGTCTGAACCAGCGTGTAAAGTTTTTCCTGGAGTTACGCCAACTGCATTATTGTTGAAGATTTTTTCAACCGCTGTTAAACCAACACCATCGTTTGTAACTTCTTTAGCAGGAGCAAAAACTACAGGCGCTTCAATTCCTAAAGTTTGAGCCGCAAAAGTTTGGATTTTTTTACCAAAAACGATAGCGTAAGAACCGCCCGCTTTGATAAATTCTAATTTCTGAGGCGTGAAAGATTTAGAAATATCTTTTAATTCTACGTCTCCGTTGTATAATTTCTTTGATTTTGTATTAATCGTTAAAACAGTTCCTGTAGCAACAGAATAAGCTTGTTCAAGAACCACATCGCCATTTTCGTTACGAACTACATTTCCGTTATCGTCTGTTTTCTTTACCCAGTTTTGAAGATCGATTCCGATACCTCCAGTTACATCCACCGTAGTTAAGAAAATTGGAGAAATACCGTTTGTACCTGCAACAATTGGTGCAATATTCACGAAAGGAACGTAAGGCGACGCTTGTTTCCCTGTCCAAAGTGCTACGTTGTTGACCCCCGACATACGAGAAGAACCAACACCCATTGTACCTTTTTCAGCGATTAACATCACAGAAGCATCAGGATGTTGAGCTTGTAAAGCTTTAATTTCAGCTTGAGCTTCAGGCGTAATCATACACTGACCGTGCAATTCTCTGTCTGAACGAGAGTGCGCTTGGTTACCCGGAGATAATAAATCCGTAGAAATATCACCTTCCGCGGCGATGTAGGTTACCACTTTAATTTCTTCTGCAACTTCAGGAAGTTTTGTGAAGAATTCTGCTTTAGCGTAACTTTCTAAAATATCTTTAGCAATCGCGTTTCCTGCTTTGTAAGCATCAGCTAAACGAGCTGTATCAGCATCATACAAGAAAACTTGAGTTTTCAAAACATCAGCGGCTTGTTTTGCAATCGCTTCGTCATTTCCTAAAGCCAAATCCAAAAGAACGGCGATAGATGGACCACCTTTCATGTGAGATAATAACTCAAATGCGAAAGTTGGCGTGATTTCAGCAACTGTAGCTTCACCTAAAATAATTTCTTTTAAAAATTTTGCTTTTACACCAGCGGCAGGAGTAGTTCCTGGAAGGGTGTTGTAGATGAAAAACTGTACAGAATCTTCTCTGTTTGGATTGTTAGCATCCTTAATTTGAGCGATGATTTCGCTCGTTAATTCAGCGCCGTCAATTGGTTTTGGGTGTAAACCTTGACCTTTTCTTTCTTCAATTTCTTGGATATAATCTGTATAAATACTCATAATACTAGAAGTCTTTTTCCTCTGATTTTCTCGAAACCAAAAGTTACATTTCTACTTAGATTTTAGTTAAAAATAAATTTGCGCAAAAATACGAAATTTATATTTTTTATGGACTATATTCGTGTAGTTTTAAAATAAGATCATATTTGTATATTTCTATAGTGTTGTTAATGTTTTGATAGTCATTGGCTTGGGGTTTTTTTGTGTTAAAAATTGTTGTGTATTTCTTGGCGAATGTTCGCTGATTTAGAGTCGTAAATGATGAAACTAAAATCGTTTTTTTTGTTTTTACTATTCTCTGTTATTTTGGCTTATTATTTTATAGATCCAAAAGTATCATCATGGACGTTGATGTGTCCTTTCAAGAGTGTCACCAGTTATGATTGTCCTGGTTGTGGGAGTCAGCGGGCTTTTCATGAAGTTTTACATGGAAATCTAGACAAAGCATTTATTCTTAATCCTTTATTTGTCATTGCAATTCCGTTTTTTGTGCAGTTTTTAGTATTCCAAATTGGAGATTTGAAAATGAAATATTTAAAATGCTATCAAATAATTTTTGGGTTTAAAAGTATCTTAGTTTATTTAGTAATATTGATTTTATTCTTTATTGTCAGGAATACTAGCTTTTATCATGAGGCGTTTTCTAGATTGTAATTTAGAATCCCGATGAAATTTTAATTTTCATTGAAAAATTACCAAGAATTTAATTTTATTTTTTATAAGTTTGCAAAACGGAAAAAGGGGTGCCCAAAAGGCTGAGATTATACCCTAAGAACCTGGGCAGGTAATGCTGCCAAGGGAACTAAGCGAACAGCTTGGCTGTTTTGTGCATCCTTTTATTCCAAATAATAATATTGAGAATGAAAGGATTTATTTTTTTATCAGCGTTAAGTATCGGTGCTTTGGCTTTTGCACAATCAAAACAAGATACAATCAAAGAAATAGAGCAAGTTCGCGTATTCAAGAAATTGCCAGTTTCTAAAGAAATTATCAATGTTCAGAAAGATCTTGATGGTCGTAATTTAGGACAAGATTTACCTATTCTTTTAAAAAATCAAACTTCGGTAATGTCAACTTCCGATGCTGGAAATGGCGTTGGATATACAGGTTTTAGAATTCGTGGTGTTGCCGGAACGAGTATTAATGTAATGATGAACGGGATTCCTTACAACGATTCGGAAAGTCAAGGGACGTTTTTTGTGAACGTTCCAGATTTGACAAGTTCGGCTTCGCAGATTGTTATTCAGCGTGGCGTTGGCACTTCTACTAATGGGGCGACGGCTTTTGGTGCGAGTGTTAACATTGTTTCCAAAGATCCAGAAGAAAAGTTTTATGTAAAAACCGACAACAGTTACGGCTCCTTTAATACTTACAAATATTCTGCTGAGGTTGGCTCTGGAAAATTCTGGAAAAATAGATTGTCTGTGATGGGACGCTACACCAAAATCCATTCAGATGGTTATATAGACCGTGCTTTTTCCGACCTTAATTCTTATAATCTTACAGCCTTATTTGAAGAATATAAAACCAGAATCAGATTTATGGCTTTTGGTGGAAAAGAAAAAACCTACCAAGCTTGGAATGGTGTTGACAAAGCGACTTACGAAAAGGATAGACGTTTCAATTATTCTGGGGCAATCTATGATGCCAGTTGGGAAAATATTGTCGGATATTATGATAACGAAACCGATAATTATCGTCAAAACCATTATCAATTGCTTTGGGAGCAGGCCTTTAATAATCATTGGAAATTAGAAACAACTTTACATTATACAAAAGGAAAAGGTTATTACGAAAATTATAAACAAGATGCTAAATTTTCAAAATATAATTTACCGAATCTTTTCGTTGATCCCGCAGAAGTCAAGCGTACAGACTTCATTAGAAAAAAATGGCTGGATAACGATTTTTATGGTGCAGTTTCTACTTTGTATGGTAAATTTGACAATGTCGATCTTAACGTTGGCGTTGTTGCGAACCAGTATTTTGGAAAGCATTTTGGAAATGTTACTGGCGTGTATTTTCCTCAAATTAATGAGCATGAATATTACCGAAACAGAACCTTGAAAAATGAAATTTCAGGTTTTGTAAAAGCGCTTTATCGTATTGGCGACTTTGAGTTGTTCGGAGATTTGCAAGCAAGAAATGTAACTTATGATGCGAAAATAATTAACCAAGGCGATGACGAAGGTTTTGATTTAAATAAAAAATGGACCTTTATTAATCCTAAAGCTGGTGTTAATTATAGAATTAATGGTGGCAAGTTGTATTTGTCCTATGCCATCGCTAACCGAGAGCCTAATCGTGACGATCTGCAAGCCAACCCAGATACCAAAAATGAATTTCTACAAGATTGGGAATTGGGATTAGAAAAACAATTTTCATCGGTGTTGTCCTTCACCGCGAACCTATATTATATGCAATACAAAGATCAATTGGTTTTGTCGGGCGTTATTAATGATGTTGGTGATTTTGTTCGTCAAAATGTCGATAAAAGTTACCGTGCAGGTGTAGAATTAGGCGCTTTAGCGAATCTTACAAAAGATTTCCGAATGAATGCTAATTTAACTTTAAGTAAAAATATAATCCAAGAAGTGAATGCGACAAAAGATGATTCGGTTGTTGTGATTAAAGATGCGGATACATCTTTTTCGCCTTCGGTTATTGCAAATTTAGGATTGTCTTATGATCTTTCCAAAGCCTTTACTGTTGGTCTTATCAACCAATATGTAGGCAAACAATATTTGGATAATACACAAAACGAAAACTTTAGGTTAAAAGATTATTTTCTTACAGATTTTAATGCGAAATATTCTTTTGAACTGCCACGCACAAGTGTTGACTTAAATCTTTTGGTGAATAATCTATTCAACCAAAAATATATTAACAATGGTTTTGTCTATGGTGACACACCTTATTATTATGCACAAGCAGGTCTTAATTTTATGTTCGGTATTTCAGTGAAGTTCAGATAACTTACTCAAATTAAATTTTTCAACAAAACATCTCATTATTGGGGTGTTTTTGTTTTTTATAAATTAATAATTAATTTGCCATCCTATTATAAAATCATAAATTTGCAAATTATGGACATTACACAGCAAATTTTACAGGTTCTTAATACTCAGGAAAAACTCGAATTGGCAGGATTGGGCTCACTTTCGCTTGTTAAAAAACACGCTGAATTGGATGTTCAGAATGATAAGATTCTGCCTCCGAAAAAAGAATTGGTTTTTAATCTTGATCGAGGGCAAAAAGCGAGTAATGCTTTCAATGATTTGTCATCACAAATTCTTAAAGATCTTTTAGAAAAAGGAATTTACGAAATTTCTGGTGTTGGGAAATGGACCAACTTTGCAGGCAAAATAGATTTTGTTGCCAATCCTCAAGTTGCTGGTGACGATTTTTATGGTTTTGAAGAAATCATTGTACCCAGAGTAGGCGCAGGCTCTCCTCAGCTAATGCAAGTAGCGGAAGAAGATTATAAATATAATAAATCCATATTGTGGGCTTTTCTGGTTTTAATGCCTGTCGCTGGGATATTGTACTTTGCAGCGACGCAAAAAGAAAAAATATTTGGGAAAGCCTCTTTTGAAAGCCTCGAACTTTCTAAAATTGAAAAAAAATCTGCAAAACCCGCTGTTATAGATTCAACAAACGTGCGTGCTAAAGACAGTATTAAAAAAGATTCTTTGAATTATCTTCCAAACAATAAAAGTAAATAATTTATGCAAAAATCAAAAAAAGCATCAGAATCACTTACGGTGATGACCAATATCGTTTTACCCAACGAAACCAATTCTTTGAGAAATCTGTTTGGAGGAGAATTGCTTTCCAAAATGGACAGATGTGCGTCAATATCGGCAGCGCGTCATTGCGAAAGACGTGTGGTAACAGCTTCGGTTAATCATGTATCTTTCAATCATCCTATACCCGAAGGGGGTATTGTGGTTTTGGAGTCGAAAGTGAGTCGCGCTTTTTCAACCTCTATGGAGATTTATGTGGATGTGTGGTTGGATGATCCTATTAACCAGAAAAAAATCCATACTAACGAAGGGATTTACACCTTCGTGGCGGTAGACGAGTTTAATAAGCCTGTGCCGATTCCCGCTTTGGAGCCAGAGACCGAAGAAGAGGTGAAACGATTCGATGCTGCGCTTCGCCGAAAAGAATTATCATTGATCCTTTCTGGAAGAATGAAAGCTACAGATTCTGTAGAACTTAAAAAATTATTCGCTGGAGAAATATAATACAACGGGAGATTTATCTTCCGTTTTTTTATCATTATAAAAGAAGACATCATGAAGCCAAGAATATTATTATTAGACAAAAATCATCCCTTAATAGAAGAACAGCTATTAGCAAAACACTTTGTTCTGGAAGAAGATTACCAATCGAGTTATGATGAGATTGTTGCTAAAATTCATCAATACGATGGTGTTATTATTAGAAGCAGAATTCCTGTAGATGCCATGTTTTTAAAAGCAGCCAAGAAGCTGAAATTCATTGCTAGAGTAGGCGCTGGGATGGAAAATATCGATATCGAAACGGCTAAAGATTTAAACATTAAACTCATCAATTCGCCAGAGGGCAATCGCGATTCGGTTGCCGAACAT
The DNA here is from genome assembly GCF_011058315.1 of Chryseobacterium sp. POL2. Taxonomy (NCBI): domain Bacteria; kingdom Pseudomonadati; phylum Bacteroidota; class Flavobacteriia; order Flavobacteriales; family Weeksellaceae; genus Chryseobacterium; species Chryseobacterium sp. POL2. The sequence goes on from NZ_CP049298.1 coordinate 2,540,504, forward strand.
GTTTTGGGAATGCTTCTGTTGTTGATGAATCGTCTTTTCATAGCTTCTCAGGAAGTTAAAAATGGCATTTGGCTTCGCGAAGAAAATCGTGGCGATGAGTTGCTGGGCAAGACTTTCGGAATAATAGGTTACGGCAATATGGGAAAAGCCACAGCCAAACGGCTTTCGGGTTTCGGCGTTAAGATTATCTTTTATGATATTTTGCCCAATTTGTCAGACGAGTTTGCAACGCAAGTTGATTTGGAAGAATTGCAAAAGCAAGCAGATATTATCAGCCTCCATGTTCCAGAAACCGAGTTGACACATTATATGATAGATGAGGTTTTTATCAATAATATGACGAAGGCTTTTTATTTGGTGAATACCGCGCGTGGCAAAAATGTTAAAACTTCGGCTTTGGTGCAAGCGCTGAAATCTGGAAAAATAAAGGCTGCCGCTTTGGATGTTTTAGAATACGAAAAATCTTCTTTTGAAAATCTAGAAGTTGATAATGAAGATTTAAACTACTTACTCCATTCAGATCAAGTTATTGTTACGCCACACATCGCTGGGTGGACGCATCAAAGCAAAGAAAAGCTTGCACAATTTATCGTGGATAAAATTTTGCAAGACTTTTAAAAGACTTTTCAAATCTATATTTTAACATAATATAACATTTTCGCTTACCTCAATTGTTTTAACAATTCATAATTTAGCCTTTTCCTATGAATGTTAAGAAGATGAAGAAATCGAGTCTTGTGTTGTTGTTGGTGACTTTGCTGTCACTTTTTAATTGTAAAAAAGACGATTCAAAAACAGATAAGCCTGACTATCAAAGTAAATTACCCAACTATTCTAATGTAAAACTCGACAAGGTTTTCTCCGACGCAGACCGACAGCTTGATAACAAAGCGCAAATCCTCTCACAAATCAATAATTATTACGACATGGTTTGGGAACGTGGCAATCTCAGCGGAAGCTTTCTTGTGGCGAAAGGCGACGATATTCTTGTTGAGAAATACCGAGGTTTTGGTAGAGAAAATAGCCAAATGCCTATTGATAAAGATACGCCACTACATGTTGCATCGGTTAGTAAGACGATGACTGCGATGGCGGTTCTCAAACTGGTAGAAGCCGGAAAGCTAAGTCTAGAAGACGATTTAACCAAGTTTTTTCCAAAATTCCCTTACCCCAATATTACGGTTTTCAGTCTGTTGTCCCAACGCAGTGGTCTTCCCAAATACGAGCATTTTGACCAGTCGATAAAACCAAAACCTGCCGAACTGGACAAGGCATTTATCACCAACCAAGATGTTCTTAATATTTTGGAGCGCGACAAGCCAGAACTGGCGCGCCCTAGCAATACGGGTTTTATGTATTGCAATACCAATTTTGCACTATTGGCTTTGATTGTTGAAAAAGTTACTGCAACGCCATTTCCACAAGCCATGCAAGAGATATTGTTCAAAGCTTTGGGGATGGACCATTCTTTTATTTTTCAGGAAAAAGATATTCCCACCGCGGCGCAATCCTTTTATAATGGGCAGAATAGGCTCTATCCTTTGGATAATCTCGACTTGATATATGGGGACAAAAACGTTTACACCACGCCAAGAGATTTACTGAAATTCTCAACGGCGATGTTTTCCGATGACTTTTTGAAACCTGAACTTAAAGCTAAAATCTTCGAACCTTACAGCAACGAAAAGGCAGGCGTTAACAATTATGGACTAGGTTTTCGTATGAAGGTTTTTGATAATGGCGAGAAGTTGACCTACCATAACGGATGGTGGCATGGCTCCAACACGGTGTTTGTACATCTTTTAAAATCAAAAGTCACCATTGTGGCTTTGGGGAATAAGTATTCGCAAAGAGTCTATTCAGCGATGGCTTTGTCGGGTTTGTTTGAGCCTTTTCCGTTTGAGGTTGAGAAGCTTAATAAAGTCTTAAACGGTGGTAAAGCTAATGCTGGAAACGCCGATTCTGCAAATGTCAACGCCAGTCATTATTCGGAATAGAAAAAAAATGATAAACATTCCTAAACATCGATAAGCACAGGCTACAAAACGGATGCGCATCCGACGATTGACGGATGCGCATAGGATGAGAGACGCGTGCGCACAGACGAGATGTCCGATGCGCACACGTTGGCTGGTCTTTCTACTTGTTGTATTTCTCGTACTTTACAGTGCTTAGCATATCGCGCAGGTCAACTCCTGGACGAAAGAGGATTTTGTTTGATCGTATCAGTGCAGAAGTTACTTTGGCAGCAGTGGTTGCACCCTCGCTAGAGATGGAGATCTGGAAGTTACCGAAGTCGCCGAGCCTTACGATCTTACCATCTGCAAGATGACGGCTTACTGTTTTTATAAGGTCATTGAGCACTGCTAAAACATCGGTGTCGGATACCGTGGTGGAGCCACCTGCGATTTCTTTAGAAAGGCTTTTTAGATTAACTTCCCCATCGGCTTTGGCGCTTGCATAGAATTTTGGAGCGGCCTGCGGATCTTGCAGGTTCTTACGCTCAATCACATTGTACTTTACTGGCATAATATAAATTTTTAAAAATGTGTTTTGATTTAATAAAACTAATAAAAAAAGCATTACAAATTTTAGTTTTTCTATTTTTGCACTATGAATCCAAAAATGAAGAAGTTTCTTTTTCTAGTAATCATAAGTTTGTTGGTGTATTCTTGCGCGCGCGTTGGTTCGCCAATTGGTGGTGCCAAAGATAGCATTCCGCCAAAAATGTTGTCAAGTAATATTGATACAACGCGTGTCAATGTGCCCACAACAACCAAAGAATTGCGCATCGATTTTGATGAATATATCAAGCTGAAAGAGATTAACAAAAACCTAATTATCTCGCCACCCATTACTAAAATAAAAAAGATATTGCCAGCAAACCTCGGGACCAAATTCCTATTGATCCAGTGGGAAGATACCCTGAAAGCGAATACAACCTATAACTTCAACTTTGGAAATGCAATTACCGATCTTAATGAAGCCAACACATTGCCGTATTTTAATTTCGCATTTTCTACAGGGTCAGAGATTGAGGATTATTACATCAGCGGCGAGTTGACAGATGCCTTGGGCGAGAAAAAGGCGGATGGCAAAGACGTTAATTATGTTGTTGGACTTTATCAGGTGAAAGACTCTATGGACTATCGTCAAAAGCCTTATTATATTACCAATGTCGATCCAGATGGTTATTTTGAGCTTAACTATCTGTCGCCTGGGAAGTATAAGATTTTAGCCTTCGAAGATCAAAATCAAAATTCTATTTTTGATAACGGAAAAGAGAAGTTTGCCTTCTCAAAAGATGATATTACGATAGAGGACAAAACGAATATTTCTGGGATGAAGCTAAAACTTTTCCCAAGTGTCCCGAAGGTTAAATACAAAGAATACAAGCCAACACAAGGCGGTCTTGTCTTGCTATACGAAGGCAAACCAGATAAGGTGGAGGTGACATCAACATCGGAGAATCTTAAAGATTTTATAGTGACGCATCGTCCCAAGTCGGATTCGGTTTTTGTTTGGTTTGACGCCGTTTCACAAAATATAGGAATTGAGAAAAGCGACAATATAAAGTTGGCTGCCAAAACTACTGTTAAATCAGATTCAATCTCTGCTTATTACAAATACGATCCCAAAGTAGAGATGACACTTGGCAGCATTGGCGACAAAGTTGTTGCCCCAAATAATCCGTATAAAGTACGCGCTAATTTCCCTATTTCCGAGATGGTAACGGACAATTGGGTTTTGACATCGGATAGTATTTCTCAGAGTTTTACCGCGAAAGTTTCGAAAACCAATATTTATGATTTAGAGATTAATTCGGATTTTAAAGCAGGGAAAACCTATCAGCTTTCTATCCCAAAAGAAACGGTGAAGTCCTATTATAAAAGCATTGACAAATCGTATCGCATGGATTTTGAAATCGGAAAACCCGAGAATTACGGCTCTCTGAAGTTGGCGCTTAGCAATGTGCCACAACATTATTTTTGGATACAAATGTTGGGTGATAAAAATGAAATCCAATACCAACAATATACCAGAGATCAGCAAATCACCTTTAAAAACTTAAAACCAGGAAACTATAAGCTAAGGATTTTGCTAGATAATAATGATGATGGCTATTGGGAACTGGGTTCTTTTGATGAAGGGCGCTATGCCGAAGACGCTTTCTTGTTCCGAAAAGGAAAAGATACCAATCCGATGACGACGGTTAATATTCGTCCAATGTGGGAGATTAATGAAAAATGGGATTTGAATTCTGAAATACAAAACAATTGAGAAAAACGATAAAAATTTTAATAATTGCCATTGCCGTTTTTGGGCTAATACAGTTGGTGCCAATAGACCGCAATAACGAACCTGTAAAGAAAGAGGAGAATTTTGTAGACCTCCACAAGACCAATCCGCAAGTTGTTACATTGCTTCGTGCTGCTTGTTACGATTGCCACTCCAACGAGGTTAATTATCCCGATTATGCTTTTGTAGCGCCTATTTCGTGGTTGGTGAAAGACCATGTCAGAGAAGGTCGAGATCGGCTCAATTTTTCGAAATGGGGCACTTACAACTTATTTCAAAAACAAGGTATGCTGGAAAGAAGTATTTCAACAACCCAAAACTATACAATGCCAATGCCTGTTTATATCCAAAAGCACCCGGAAGCTAATCTTAGTAAAGCCCAACGTGAGCTTTTAGTAGATTATTTCCGAGAAATTTTGAATGCAGAAAAGCCTTAAGCTTTTAAACTTTTCATTGTAAAACTTGTCAACTATCAATACCTAAACTATGAATTTTGAAGATTTTATCATCGCTCCCAAATCTATAAAAACCGAAGACTGGCAATTGGGCGCACACTTTTCCAACGAGATTTTGGAAGACAGCATTGTGTTGTTGTTTGTTTCGGATTATCGTGGCGCGCGTGGCGATGCAGAAGTTCAGGATTTTATGAATATCCGTCGCGAGTTTTACCGATTGTCAAAATTGGATTTCGAAATTCCGATGGTTGATTTGGGCGATTTGGTTTCAGGGAAAAGTTTGGAAGACACGCATTATATCCTTCAAGAGTTGTTGTCGGCTTGTCATTACAAACGTGCAATTCCTGTTGTGGTAGGCGGTTCTACAGATTTGGCATTTTCGTTATACGCGGCTTTGGACTTTCATTATAAAAAAATAAACTATACCCAGATTAACAATGTCGTGTCTTTGGAACAAGGCGATGGTATTGATGAGCGTAATTTTTTAAGTAAAATATTAGGTTCCAAAAACTTTGAAATCCAGAATTACCATCATCTAGCTTATCAAAAACATTTGAATGAAGTAGATTCTGTAAAATTGATTAAGGAAGTGCAATTTGATGTGATCCGTTTGGCCGAAATGATGAATTCCACAGACCGAACAGAGCCTTATTTCCGAAAGACAGATTTGGTAACGATTAATTGTGATGCGATAGAAAGTGGCTATGATGCTTTCTCTATCAATCCGCAGGTTAATGGGCTCAACAGACGAGAAGTTTGTGCTTATATGAAGGAAATTGGTCTTAGTGAAAACTTAAAATCTGTAGGGATTTTTAATTATAATATTTATTCTGATGATCGTATGAATCATCAACTTTTGGCGCAGATGCTTTGGTATCTTATTGAAGGTATTAACATACAACGCACGCATCCAAAAGAGCGAAAATTCGAGACTTATTGGGTGATGGTTGGCGAAGAAAGTTATGCTTTCCAGCGCGATACGTTTAGAAATCTTTGGTATTTTGGTGAGGACGAAGATGCTAATAATTTAGTTCCGTGTTCTCGATCGGATTTCGAAGATGCCAAAAGAGGTTATTTGGGCGAGCGTTTCACCAGACAATAAAACCTATGCGTCCAAAAGTTTCTATAATCGTTCCTGTTTATAATGTCGAAAGTTATTTAGAAAAATGTTTGAATTCTTTGGTGAATCAGACGTTAGACTCTATTGAAATTATTGTCGTTAATGATGGTAGCCAAGATCAATCTCAACAAATAATTGATGTTTTTGCGCAAAATTTTCCTGAGAAGATAAAAGCTTTTTCTAAAGAAAATGGTGGGCTTAGCGATGCCAGAAATTTTGGTTTAGACCGTTGTGCAGGCGAATATATTGGTTTTGTGGATAGCGATGATTATGTTGCCCACGAAATGTTTGATGAGATGTATCAATTGTCTCAAAAACATGATGCTGATATGGTGATTTGCAATCTGCAGAAAGTGGATGAGTGTGGGAATGTTACCCAAAAGCTGACGCAAATCCCAAATATGGAGGAGAAGGTCGAGCTTGAGAAACATTTTTCTGTGTTTTCGGATCTGAGTTATTTTGCGTGTAATAAGCTTTTCAAAGCCGAATTGTTTGCTTTAAAACGATTTAAGAAAGGGATTCATTTTGAAGATATCCAGTTGATTCCGCAATTGTTATTGGATTGTAAAATCCTTGCTCAGACGCAGGCGTTTCATTACCAATATCTGGAGCGGACAGATTCGATCTCCAAAACACATACGTTGAAAGGTCTTGATATTTTGAATGCTGTGGAAGATGTTGAAGTGTATTTTAATAATTCGTCTTTTTCAAATTTTAAAACCGAATTGAAAGCGTTCCAAATTTTGGAAGGCGTTTTTACTTTTTTAGCCTATTTGGCTTTTGTAAAAGATAAAGCGACTTATTTACAAATGCGTTATGCGCTTTCTGATTTTATGCAAATGCGGGATATTTCTCGTAAAGATGTGATGGGGTATCAACGTTTTGGCGCAAATTATTTTTCGAGTCTTGGGCTAGCAAAGCGAGTGTATTATCTGATACAGTTTTTTGTTCCGATTCGTTTTCATCATTTTTTACTTTCAAAATTGGCAAAATAAGTTTTTGAATTTTTAAGTTTTCAAGTGATTTTTTTTTGTTTAAAACTATTGTAAATATATTAATGTATTGTTAATTTTTTTTGATAACGATACGGATATATATGGTTTTTATTAGTATTTTTGCGATGTTTATGGTTTTTACCGAGACAAAAACACAAAAATATGACGAAAAATTATTATCTCAGCCTATGGACAAGTTAGGTTTGTTACAAGACTTGGATTCTAAAACAATCTTTTATATTAAGGGAATATTAGGTTTTACAATTTCTTTTTTGCTAACCTATATTACTATTCCTGCAATAATTAAAATTTCCCGAAGAAAAAATCTAATGGATGAGCCGACCATTAGAAGTTCTCATGAGCGCAAAATCCCTAATTTGGGAGGTATTGCTATTTTCTTTTCCTTGGGTGTCTGCGCACCTATTTTTGCGTATGAACTTTTTGAACAGTATAAGTTTTTGTTCGCTTCTTTGGTGATTTTGTTTTATGTTGGCGTTACAGATGATATTGTTGTGATGCGCGCTTATAAAAAATTGTTGGTGCAGATAGCGGTTTCGGTGTTAATGGTGGTAGGTTCTGATGTTAGAATAAGAAGTTTTTTTGGACTTTTTGGTATAGAAGAACTCAATTATTATTTTAGCGTATTTTTTAGTATTCTGACGTTTATAATTCTGATAAATGCCTTTAATCTAATTGACGGTATCGATGGTCTAGCTGGTAGTTATAGCGTCTTGTCGAGTGCTGTTTTTGCTATAAGCTTTTACAGGTTAGGCGAATATAATTATCCTTTGGTTGTTTTTTGCATCATTATTATTGGTGCCGTTTTAGGCTTTTTAAAATTCAATCTTTCAAAAGAAAGGAGCCATAGGATATTTATGGGAGATACAGGATCTATGATCTTGGGGTTTTTATTGGCTTTCACCGCGATACAATTTATTGACGTTTTTATAGATAAAGACGATATTATGATACCTCGTTATCATCTGTTATCTGCACCAGTTATTGCTTTGTCTATTTTGATTTTACCAGTAATAGATACGTTTTCCGTGATATTAATTAGATTGTTTAAAAAGCAGTCCCTCTTTAAGCCCGACCGAAATCACTTGCACCATAGGGTTTTGGATTTGGGTTTAACACATAAGCAAGCCACTTTAGTAATATGTTTTATTTATGTTTTGGTAATTATCTTAGTCTATTTTTTAAGACATCTTGACCTTAACCTACTTTTTTTTGTGGTATTTTTGCTGGGCATGTTTCTTTCAATTTTGCCTATAATTTTAAAAAAAATATTAATTAAATAGTTTACAGATTATAAGATAATGATACGAAAGTTTTATATAGTCGCCATCCTTTTACTAGTGTTTTCATCGTGTATTTCTCGAAAAGATATTACTTATCTGCAACCAAGTGAGAGTCTTACGCTTAACGAGGAAGGCTTGGTTCCTTACAATATTCAAGAATACAGAGTTACAAAAAATGATATTTTGGGTCTTAATATTATAACGACGCCCAAAGGAGATGCTGCACAATTTTATTCTAATTATAATGTGACGCCTTCTGGGGAATCTGGCGGCGGCGGCGGGCAAAACCCTACAATATCAACAGGTGGTGTGGGTAGTGGCGGACAAGGTTTAGGAAATACCAGATTTTATTTTAATGGTATAAAAGTAGATTCTAAAGGTGATATTTACGTTTTTGGAATTGGTTTTATAAAAGCTGAGGGCAGAACTTTGGAAGATATTTCACAAGAAATACAAACCAAGGTTAACGAAAACTTTCTGGATGGTAAGTCGGAAGTACGTCTTAATATTGATGGAATCAATTATTACATCTTGGGCGACATGGAAAGTGTGAATATGACGGGCGTAAAAAAAGCGCACGTTCAACAACTTAATATCCTTGAAGCTTTGTCCGCCAACGGTGGGCTCAACAGGACTGTTGATAGAAAAAATGTCGTGCTTCAGCGTAAATATCCAGAAGGTATAAAACGCGTGAAACTCGATCTTACAAGAGAAGATATCATGAACTCACCCTACTTTTGGATTCAGAATGGTGATATGATTTTGCTAAGTACCAACAAGAAAAGTATTTCTGGATTTGGGAAAGAGCCACTACAAAGTTTAACGACAGGGGTTTCGTTGTTAACAACGGTCTTGTCTATTTATTTGATTTTTACAAAGCTGTAAAATATGATTCCAGATAATAATAAAAAAACAACATATCTTGAAGATGAGGTTAAAACCAAGTCTTTTAGTTTGTTTGATCCTATGCATTTTGTACATAGGTTACTTAAAAATTGGTATTGGTTTGTAATTCTAGGACTTATAGGTTATGCTATTGCTTTCTTGTATAGTAAATATTATGCGCAAAGAGTCTATGAGTCGAGTTTGTCGCTGAGTATTTCTAATAATACAGCAAGTTATTTTACACCCAATCAATCTATTAATTTTATTTGGGGACAAGGGGGCAATCAAGATGGGGTCTATATTAAAAAGATTTTACTTTCCAGAAGTCTTAACGAATATTTGGTTAACAAGCTGGATCTTTATACCAATTACACCACAAAAGGGTTAATAAAGCAGACTTACTTGGACCAAGATGATTCTCCAGTGATTTTAAAATTGGACAAAAGTCATGCTCAACAAGTTAATTATCAGATTACACTTATCCCAAAAGGAAATGATAAATATGAAGTTGTGCTTCCAGAAGATGGCAAGTCAACAACGCTTTATAATTATCAAACAGAAAGTTATGAAACGATACCCGATTATCCACAGCCTCAAAATAAAATTATAGGTATTGATGAATGGTATACCTCTCCGAATTTAAGATTTAAGCTAGAAAAAAATCCGAATCCTTCTTCGATTAAATTCGATAATATTAATATAACATTATTGGCTATTAATACCGCAGTTAATGGTATTGTATCAACACTTTCTGTACGTTTTGATCAAGAATTGCCATCTATTATGATTATCAGCAAAAAAGGATATAATCTTAATGGGACCGTTAGGTTTCTAAATATTGCTGTCGATGAGCTTATCAAAAAAAGACTAGAAGATACGAATACCGTTGACAAAAACACATTAGAATACCTAGCTAAAAATATCGATAAAGTAAGAAAAAAATTAGACTCTAGCGCAGCCTATCTTAACCATATTAAAGTTAGTAACAGACTATATGATTTTAAAGGCTTAGATTCTAAAACCTTTGACAAACTTAAAGAAATAGAAACGAAAAAAGCAGAGCTTTTATCCAAAGTTAAAAATCTTGATCAAGTCCGAAATGTTGTTAACTCGAACAATATTGAGAAAATTATTAACATCAGCAGTGCAGGGATAGAAGACGGCGTATTTTCTGCTACGGTTTCTGAGCTCAAAGCACTTTATGCAAAGCGTAGAGAAATGGCGAAAATCTACACGCCCAATTCTGAGCCAATGCGTGAAATCAACAGATTGATTAACGAAGCAAAACTGAATTCAGTCGGTGGTTTACGTCAATATTATGCCACATTCGATCAACAAATGAATGATCTAGATGTAGAATTAAATAGTCTTGAAGGAAGTCTAGCAACTTTGCCAGAAAAGCAACGTTTATATCTGGATGCCGAAAGAGGTTACAACATTATAGAATCAACATACAATTCACTTTTGACAGAGCAAGCAAAAGCCCAAATGAGAATTGTATCAAATAAAAGTAACTTAACAATAATTGATAAAGCGAAAAATCTAGGACAAGGGCCTATCGCTCCCAATGTCGAAATCGTGAAAAGCGCGATTATCGGTGGATTATTGATTATTCCGTTATTGCTCATTGCATTGTCAGAAGTTTTAGACAATCGCGTAAGAAATATCAAAGAAGTTGTAGGTGTAACCAAAATGCCGTTGTTAGGTGTTATTGGAAAAAATACAGATGATAGCAATCTTAGCGTTTTGGACCGTCCAAAATCTTCTATTGCAGAAGCATTCCGAGGCGTACGCGCCAATCTTAAGTTTTTATTCGATGAGGCCAAATCCAGCAAAGTTATCCTGGTAACATCCTCCATTAGTGGAGAAGGGAAAACTTATAACTCGATGAATTTGGCAACTGTCTTAGCCATAAGTGGCAAAAAAACAATATTGCTGGGAATGGACCTTAGAAAACCAAAAATATTTGGAGATTTCAAAATCAATAATAAAAGTGGTATTTCCAATTATTTAACGGGAGAATCATCTTTAGACCAAATTGTTAATAAGACCCAGATTGCAAGTTTGGATGTTATCACTTCTGGACCTATTCCGCCTAATCCTTCGGAGCTTTTATTAAGTGAGAAAAATCAAAAATTATTGGAGGAACTTAAAAAACAGTATGAATATATTGTCATAGACTCTCCACCTGTGGGACTCGTTGCTGATGCGTTTGAGTTGATGAAGCATGCCGATGCAACCATATACGTGGTAAGACACGAGTATACAGAAAAGTATATGCTGAATCTTATCAAAGAAAAAGTTGCAAAGAAAGAAGTTGCCCATATAGGACTTATTTATAACGACTACGAAGCCAAACAAGGTTATGGCTACGGTTACGGCTATGGTTACGGCTACGGTTATGGCTACGGTTATTTCGAGGAAGATGTTGATTATAAAGAACCGAAAATTATTAAAATTAGGAACCAAATGAGAAGAATCTTTAAAAGAGGATAATTGTTCCATTGTTGTTAGCGTTTGAAAAGAAAATTTTCACTCTGTCAATAATAATCTTACATTTTTTCGTTATTTAATTAACTTATTTTAATGTACTTCAGGTTTTTTTAACGAAACTTTAAGAAGTTTGTTAACCTAAAAATGTGTTATATTTGCAGCAATTTTAGGGAGAATTTGTCCCGAAATAATATGAGAATTAAAACTGTTTATACTTTTTTTATACTACTTGTCAGCTTTTTTAGTGTTACTAAAATAAGTGCACAACGTCATGAAGTGGGAGTCCAAGCTGGGCTTAGCAATTTGGTGGGAGATATTGGAAATACCAATTTCATATTGCAAAAGCCAATTCTGGGTAAGACCCTTAGTCTAGGCGTTCCGGTATATTTTGGCGCAATTTATCGCCTCAATGTCAATCCTCAGCAATCTTTGAGATTGGGTTTGGGCTATAGCCATATCCAGTTTAGTGATTTGCATGCCAAAGAAAATTATAGAAGACAAAGAGGATTATACGGTTCAAATTCTGTATTTCATGCAGATTTAACATTTGAGTATTATTTCTTCGATATTAATGAAGAACATAAAAGTAAAGTAAGCCCTTATGTTTTTGCAGGGATTGGAGGGATGATGTATAACGCCGTTAAGCTGAAAAATGTAGAAGTAGTAAATGGCCAGGTAGAACCTACTTACGATTCTACAAAAAAGATGAGTATGGATTTGCCCTTCGGTGTTGGAGTGAAATATAAATTTAATTATAATTGGGCGCTTTCCGCAGAAGCAACTTTTCGACAATCATTCTCAGATATGATTGATTATAGCCAAATCGAATCTAATGTTGAAGGAATTCCTAATGATTTTAGACAAATTGGAAATCCCAATTCTAATGATTGGATAAATTCTGCAACCATTATTTTATCATATTCATTTGGAAGACCACCTTGTTATTGCAAATAATTACATGTCAGATTTAAAACAACAAATAGATAAGACGAAATTGCCTCAACATGTTGCGATCATTATGGATGGCAATGGACGATGGGCAAAAACCCGTGGCGAGCAAAGAACCTTCGGACATCGTAATGCGATAGAAGCTGTCCGCAACGCCATCAATGCTTGTAACGAAATCGAGATACCTTATCTTACACTCTATACCTTTTCAACAGAAAATTGGAAACGTCCTACAGATGAAGTAGATACATTGATGTCGCTGTTGTCGGAGTCATTGCTTAACGAAGCGGAGGAGATTTATACCAAAGGACTACGCCTGCATTTCATTGGAGATATTTCAAAACTGCCAGATTTGGTGAGAGAGCAACTCCTTAATTTGGTCGATTTAACCAAAAATAATACAAGAGGAAATCTTATTTTGGCACTCAATTATGGCTCTCAGAATGAAATTTTAAAAGCCGTGAAAGAGATTGCCCAAGACGTTAAAGAAGGCAAAATACAACAGGATGAGATAGATGACAAGGTTTTTGAAAAGCATCTCTATACCAAAGATTTTCCACCGGTGGATCTTATGATTCGCACCAGTGGAGAAATCAGAATCAGCAATTTTATGCTTTGGCAGATTGCGTATGCTGAGCTACAATTTTTAGATGTTTTGTGGCCAGATTTTAGTAAAGACATTTTTTTCCAATGCATATTGGATTATCAAAATAAAGAACGACGTTACGGCATGACAAGTGAGCAAGTCCAGTAACATTTTGAGATTAAGCGATTGAAGAACTCATAAGAGAAAATGAAAAAATTAATTTTACCTATCATATTTTTTGCAGCCACAACCAGCGTGGTGAATGCACAAATAACACCACAAACAGGTAATCAAACTGCAGAGGTGCAGAATGAAGATGCGAACGAGTATTATCTTAAAGACATCGTTGTCGATGGTGTTAAGAAATATAATTCTGCACAAATTCTTAGAATGGCAGGCTTGGTAAAAGGCGAAAAAATCGAAATACCAGGGCAACGCATCAGCTCTGCAATCAAAAAATTATGGGAATCACAAGCTTTTTCGAAAGTGGAGATTCTTGTAGAAAATGTAGAAGGTGACCAAGCGGTTCTTAAGTTTTCACTCCAAGATCTTAAAGAACTTGGCGAAGTGAAATTTACAGGAAAAGGAATTGGTAAGTCTAAAAACGAAAAGTTTATAAAAGACAATAACCTTAAACCAGGAACTAAAATTAATAACAATTTAGTATCCAGTTTGCAAAACAAAATTCCGCAAGAGTACATCAAAAAAGGTTTTGCCGATGCCAAAATCACCATTGCCGACAAACCCAATGCCAACGATCCTAATATGGTCGACTGGACAATAGAAGTGGCTAAAGGAAAACGTGTGAAAATCGATGAAATTAGCTTCAAAGGAAATGAAAATGTGTCTTCTAGAAGACTTAGAAAAAGTGGTTTCAAAGACACAAAGCAGAAAAGATTTCTTTTAGGCTTATTAAAACCGTCACGCTTTATCGAGGACAAATACGAAGAAGATAAAAAAAATCTCATCAGTTATTACAACTCGCTAGGCTTTAGAGACGCTACAATTATTTCGGATAGTGTAACGCGTGACAACAAAGGTTATCATATCAATGTTAATCTTAACGAAGGAAAGAAATACTATATCGGAGATATCAGCTTCATCGGAAATACAACGTTTACAACCGAGTTTTTGCAAAAAGTATTAGGTTATAAAACAGGAGATATTTACGACGCTGTTGGTTTTAATAAAAAAGTAGGTGAAGACGGCGGAAAGGAAGACGATTCTGATCTAAAATCGATCTACATGAACAATGGTTTCCTTTTCTCAAGCGTAACACCTATTGAAAAAGCGGTAAAAGGCGATTCTATCGATTTGGAAATCCGTATTAACGAGGGCGAAAAAGCAACTTGGAATCGTGTAACTTGGTCGGGAAATACCACAACACATGACCATGTTATCCTCAGGTCTTTGAGAACGCTTCCAGGCGCATTGTTTGCAAAGTCTGATATCAAAAGAACTTATTTTGAATTGGCAGGTATGCAGTTCTTCGATCCCCAGCAGATCGGGACAGATGTAAAACCAAATCCTCAAGATAATACGGTTAATATGCATTGGACGTTGGTGGAGAAAGGTTCTTCGCAAGTACAATTACAAGCGGGTTATGGTGGTAACTCTTTTATCGGAACTTTAGGATTGACCTTCAATAATTTCTCACTTAGAAACTTCTTGAAGTTTAAAGATTTTAAACCGATTCCTCAAGGTGACGGGCAGACTTTATCATTGCAGGCACAAGCTGGACAGTATTTTACCAACTATTCCATCTCTTTTGTGGAGCCATGGTTGTTTGGGACGCGCCCAACAGCACTTAGTGTAGGGTTTAATTATTCGCGTGTTAATTACGATTATAATAATGGTGAAGATCAAAAATTAAATATCTTCTCAGCAAATGTTGGTTTAACCAGAAGGTTGAAATGGCCAGATGATTATTTCTCGTTCTATACAGGATTACAGTTCCAGAGTTATGATTTCAGAAACTATCCATTCCAGTTCGGCGATGCACAAGAAATGAATGGTAGTACAAAATCTTTAACAATGAACTTGGGATTAAGCCGAAACTCAGCAGGTCTGGATCCTATATTCCCAACTTATGGATCGAATTTGGATTTATCAGTGAAATTCACGCCACCGTATTCATTGTTTGAAAAGAAAGATTATTCAACAATGGCAGCTTTGGATAAGTACAAGTGGATGGAGTTCTTTAAAGTTAAATTCAAGGCAGACTTTTATAATGAAATCGTAGGAAAACTTGTTTTAAGAACAACCGCAGAAATGGGTTATCTTAGTGGTTATAATAAAGAATTGGGTGCACCGCCATTTGAAAGATTCTATGTCGGAGGAGTTGGACTTTTTAATGGTAGATTCGACGGTAGAGAAATTGTTCCTTTGAGAGGTTACGAAAACTCATCATCTTCAGGTTTTACAAGTTCTACACCTTATGATATTACACCTTATGGTGGAGCGACAATTTATAACAGATTCGCTGCCGAATTGAGATATCCCATATCCATGAATCCAACGGCCAAAATCTTTGCTTTAACTTTTGTTGAAGGGGGTAACGCTTGGAACTCTTGGGGAAGTTATAATCCATTCCAGTTAAAACGTTCAGTAGGTATCGGCGTTAGAGTATCGATGTCAGCATTCGGACTTATTGGATTTGACTTTGCTTACGGATTCGACAAAGGTCTTGGGCAAACAGAGCCTTCAGGATGGCAGACACACTTCTTGATGAACCAACCATTATAATTTTTATACATTTGTAATATGAAGAAATTAGTTTTAGCTTTTGCAGTATGTGCTTTTTCTAGCACTGCTTTCGCGCAAAAAATTGGCGTTGTCGATACTAATTATATTTTGAGCAAATTGCCACAATACAAAGAGGCTGAAACTAGACTTAATACTCAAGTTTCGCAATGGCAAGCAGATTTGCAAAGATTGCAGAATGAATACGAAACCAAAAAAGCGGCTTTCGAAAGCGAAAAAGTTTTGTTGGTAGGAGATCAATTAAAACTTAGAGAAAAAGAAATTTCAGATTTAGAAAATAATATTCGTAACTCTATCAACGGTCGCTTCGGGACAGGTGGAGAGATTGACCAGTTGCGTTCAAGTTTGGTAAAACCTTATCAGGATCAAATCTGGAATAGCATCAAAAGCATGTCGGAGAAAAATAGTTTGGGCATAGTTATTGATAAAAGCAACAACACAAGTGTGTTGTTTTTAGATAAAAAGTACGATTATACGGATGCCGTTTTAGCTTTATTAGTCAAAGATTTACCCAAAACAGATAATGCTAAACCAGATCGCAAAGTAGGTGCACCAGTTAATAATACCAGACCTGGAGCTACGAAGTCTGCGCCAGCAAGAAGTAATAGTAGAGGTGGTGTCCGAGAGATAAAATCGGCAGACACCCAAAAAATGGAATTAAAATAAGTAACAATTAAAATTATATATATTCAATTATGAAAAAACTAAGTGTATTATTTGCAGCAGTATTCTTGTTTGTTGCAGTAGGCGTTGCAAAAGCTCAGAAAATTGCATCTCTAGATGTAGGAGCAGTACTTAGCGTTATGCCAGAAAAAATCAAATTAGATCAACAAATGAAAACTTTATCTGATGCTAAAAAAACTGAATTAGATAAGAAAAGAACATCTGCTGAGACATTGTTCGAGAAATATCAAAAAGAAGCACCTACGCAAACACAGCAAATCAACGAGCAAAGAAATGCGGAATTGCAAAAACTTCAGTCTAACTTACAACAAGAAGCTATGGCTGGTGAGAAAGATATCAGAGATAAATATGATGCTGGTCTAGAGCCAATCGAGAAAAAAATCCAAGATGCAATCTCTAAAGTTGCTAAGGCTAAAGGTTACGACTTCATCGTTGATGCAACTGTTTTTGTTTACAAAGGAGGTCCAGATGCGACTCAGGATGTAAAAGCTGAGTTAGGTTTGAAATAATCAAACTTAATTAACAAATATTAACCACTCTTTATGGAGTGGTTTTTTTATTTTTGCCCTATGGAAAAAGAATTCAAAAGTATAGCCAAAATACGTTTCGGAGATTGTGACCCGATAGGACATCTTAACAACATCAACTATCTTGTGTATATGTTAAATGCAAGAGAAGATCATGTAGAACAGCATTTTGGTTTTACTTACGAGGAATACGCTACCAAAACAGGCTTTACCTGGGTAAGTATCCAAAATGAAATCGCTTATTTTAAAGAAGTTAGATATAATAAAAAAGTTGTTATTTCTAGTAAATTAATCGATCTTCAAGACCGCATTTCGAAAGTTGAAATTCTTATGATGAGCGAGGACGAAAAAACAATCCACGCCGTACTTTGGATGACGGTTATTCATTTTAGTATGAAGTCCCGAAAAAGCGTGGCACATCCACCAGAAACTTTAGCTTTGTTCGAGCCAACGATCATTAACTTAGAAGAAAAAGATTTTACAGACCGTACCAAAGTCCTTAGACAGCGAAATAAAAAATAAAAACTATGAAAAGAATTTTAGTCATTGGCGCCAATGGTCAGCTGGGACATTGCCTGCAAAAGATTGCCCCAAAATATCATGAACTGTTCGATTTTAATTTTACAGGCTCATCCGTTTTAGACATTACAAAACATGAAGACATTGCTCGTGAGTTTCAAGACTATCAACCCGACTTTTGCATTAATGCTTCGGCTTATACCGCAGTCGATTTAGCAGAAACCGAGCAAGAAAAAGCTTTTACCGTTAATGCTTATGCTGTGGCGGATTTGGCAGACGTTTGCGAAAGTCATGACTGTACACTTATCCATGTTTCTACAGATTATGTGTTCGAAGGCAATACCAATATCGATTATGAAGAGGATAACTTTACCAATCCAACGGGCGTTTACGGTGCGAGCAAAAGAAAAGGGGAAGAGTTGGCTTTGGATAACAATCCTAAAACCATTATCCTGAGAACATCTTGGTTATACTCGGAGTTTAACAAGAACTTTGTGAAAACCATGCTTAGTTTATTTAAAACCAAAGATGAGCTTGGCATTGTTGATGATCAATACGGACAACCAACCAATGCTAATGACCTTGCAGAAGCGATTATGTCAATTATCGAGAAACAAGCGAAGCATTATGGGATTTTTCACTTTTCAAATTATCCGGAAACGACTTGGTTCAAATTTGCGGAGAAAATTAAAGAATTTTCAGGTTCCGATATTAAGCTTAATCCAATTACCACAGAGCAATTTCCGACGCCGGCAAAACGCCCTATGCGCAGCACGATGAATCTTGACAAAATCGAAAAAAAATATGGTATCGAACCGCGCCGTTGGGAACATAGTTTGGAAGAATGTGTTGATATTTTAAAACATCTTTAATTAAATAATATTTTTACAAACATTAAGTTTACTGAACATGAGAATAGCAAAAAAAATAATTTTTGGATTAGCATTGATATTTGGTTTCATCGCTATGGCACAAAATGTTGTGTTAAGCAGCGTGGTGAAATCCAACGACAATCAGGATAAATTCCTTTACAAAATAAATCCCGAAACGACCAAAGGAGACTATCTCGGTGAGATTTTGGTGAACGGATTTTCCAATGACGATGTTGCGGTTTTTGATGCTGTTTATAAAAAAGCAAAACAAGTGGGCGCCAACACATTTTCTTGGAAAAAACCCGACGGAATGGAAGATGAGGCCTTCAATCCCAATCATTATTTTTTGAGTTTGTATTATACGCCAGCTTCAGAAATTCCGCAAGAATATAACACGATTTATTTGGTAGCATCCTCCAAGAATGACCAAAAAATTAGCATTAACAAAGATAAAATGAATTTAAAAGAAAGACATTTTATCAGAAAAACATTTAGTCCAGGACAAGAAATTACGGTTTCTACAAGACAATTTTTAGGAAGCGGAATAAAAGTCACAGGAAAAGAAGAACACCCAGCACAGTATTTCCAAATCTCCAATTTCAAAGTCAAGGAAAACCAGAGCATGTACGGCGGCATTAATATAAAATCCAGCGACATTATCGGGTTAGAGCGTTCTTACGGTGATTTTTTAACAACGATCTATACAGAACAGAAATAATCAAAAAAACATCTCAATCGAGATGTTTTTCGTTTTTTATATTTAAAAAAAAGTTCCAAAGCAATCGTATTTCATTGTACTCGAATTCCGGTGGAAGCACCGCTTTCCAATCGTTGAGATTGTCTTGTGGATTTTCCTTGAAAACCTTTTCAAAATCATTAAATTTTTCTTTTGGGTAAATTCTCAACATGTCTTTTTTATCCAAAATACCTTGCTCAGCAAATTTTCCTAAATGGCCATACACCGTTGACACGACCAATCCGCGTTCTTTAGCCACTTCTGCCAAAGTTTTTCCTTCTTGGAACATCTGGAAACTTAAGATATGCGTTGGGACTTTTTTAATTTTTGAAGAAATTTCGACATCCTTGCTTTTATCAAACAAATCGACATTTAGCAATTGTGCGTCTTTGATATCATTGAGATATTCTTGCATATCATCAACCCAAATTTTAAAATCTTCGTTGTAGGCTTTTAGCCCTTTTACGCCTTTGGTTGTTGCATAGAAATCTTTTAAAGGAACAAATATTTTCTCATTAACATTGCTAAAAAAGAAATTAACGGCGCCTTTAGCTTTTTCCTCAACTTGTTGCCAATCACTTTCCTGACTGATGAATTTTTGAGTCAGTTGTTTTAAAACTTTTTCAAACTTATTGAAGATTTGTACCAGATTTTGGATTTCGGGTTTTAGACTTTGGTAAAGATTTTTCTTTTGTTCGCGGTCCAGATAACGACTATCTTTTCCACTATTAAACCAAATTTCCAATGTCGGTGCAAACCAAGTGCAGTCCAATCTTCGGATCACTTTTTCGATGCTGTAATCGTATTTTTCGGCTTCCAAAATTGCCTCCATTCTGTCATTCGCATTCGTGGAGGTCTGGAACTGTGCGACACGATGGTCTTTAAAAATAACATCGGGCGTGATTCGGGATTTTAAAACAATACCTTCCAAAGTTCGGCAACGCGACAACGCCACATAAACTTGGCCAGAAGCAAAACTTTTTCCAGCATCGATAATCAAACGGTCAAAGGTTAAACCTTGACTTTTATGAATGGTAACCGCCCAAGCCAAACGTATTGGATATTGTTTGAAACTACCCAAAACCTCTTCGGTAATATTTTTTTCAGAATCGAGGCTGTATTTTTTTTGTTCCCAAATTTCAGGTTTTATAGTAAATTCTTCCTGACTGCCGTCCAAAACAACACTTATCTCGTCTCCGTTGATGTAGGTGATTTCTGCTAATTTTCCATTGTAATATAGCTTATCTGGCGAGGTGTCATTTCTGATAAACATGATTTGAGCGCCTACTTTTAGTTCAAGTGTTTGCTCATTTGGATATTGACTTTCTTTAAAATCGCCAACAATTTCAGCATCGAAATAATGAGAACGATTGCCAAGCTCTTTTAATTTGCGTTGGTTAATTTCGTCGGCTTGTCGATTGTGAGAACATAGATAGACGTAAGATTCTTCTTTTGGCTCAAAATCGGGATCGTAGCGAGCGTTTAGTTCGTTAAAATCAATGTTTTCAGTATCTCCATTTCGGATGGCGTTTAGTATCTCAAGGAATTTTTCATCGCTTTGTCGATATACTTTGCGAAGTTCAATGGTGATAATGGGATAGTTTTCTAAAGCTTTTGCGTGGAAAAAAAATGGCGAAGCATAATATTGATTCAATAAATATTCGTCCCGAACAACAGGCGGTAATTGGTAAAGATCACCAATGAACAGCATCTGCACACCACCAAATTTTAGTGGATTACGTCGAATATGACGTAGCGCAAAATCCATCATGTCCAAGACATCTGCGCGCAACATTGACACTTCGTCGATGATGATAACTTCTATCTCGCGAAGTAGTTTTAATTTATCTTTTCGATATTTGAAATGAGGCATCAGATCCGCAATGTTGTTAGCAAGATTTTGGTCGATACGCTCTGTCGTAGGGATAAAAGTCCGAAGTGGTAATCCAAACATCGAGTGGATGGTGACGCCACCAGCATTGATTGCCGCAATACCTGTTGGCGCGATAATGATATGTTTTTTCTGAGTTTTCTTTACGAAATTATTTAGGAAAGTTGTTTTTCCCGTTCCTGCTTTTCCTGTTAAAAAAATACTGCGATTGGTATGTTCAATCAAGTCAAATAAAGCCTCATTCTGTTCCATAAAAAATAAGTTTATTTAATTCGATTAGGATTTTGTTTTAGAAAACTGTCCCAACCAGAGTAGGATTTTTCTGTCGAAAGATTTCCAGAATTAAAATGATGACAAACCGCCACAGCCAGACCGTCCGAAGCATCCAGATATTTGGTCGGAAATTCTTTTAGGTTCAAAAGTTTTTGCAACATTCCTGCAACTTGTTCTTTGCTGGCATTTCCATTTCCGGTGATGGCCATTTTAATTTTCTTAGGAGAATATTCAACAATTGGAACATCGCGATGCAAACTTGCGGCCATTGCCACGCCTTGTGCGCGACCTAATTTCAACATACTTTGGACATTTTTCCCAAAGAAAGGTGCTTCCAAAGCAACTTCATCAGGATGATATTCATCAATCAAAGAAAGGGTGCGGTCGAAGATGTGTTTTAGTTTTATTTCGTGGGTTTCATATTTCTTAAGAATAAGTTCATGAATGGCTAGTAGCGACATTTTGCCACCTTTTATGGTGATAATTCCAAAGCCCATTACGGCGGTTCCTGGGTCGATTCCTAAGATGATTTTTTCGGTTTGCATTAGCGCAAAGTTACGTTAAGATTTTTAAAATATTAAATCAAAATGAGCATTGAATTAAATAAAAGCTTACTTTTAATAATCACAAAATATCACTAATTAATTATGAAAAAACTTTTACTAGCCTCGGCTTTTAGCTTTGGATTTGGTGTAATGCCAATTGCTATTTATGCGCAAAAAAGTGCTGTAGAATCGCCAGTTTACGTTAGTAATACTGAAGGAATTAAGGAGTATAATCTTAAAAATGGTCTTAAAATATTATTAATTCCAGATGCTTCACAAAGTAATATGGTTGTTAATATTATCTACAATGTTGGTTCTCGACACGAAGGTTATGGTGAGAAAGGTATGGCCCATTTGCTGGAACACATGCTTTTCAAAAGCACCAAAAAATTAGGTGACATCAAAAAACAATTGTCGGATAAAGGAGGTGCTGCCAACGGTACAACGTGGTATGACAGGACCAATTATTACGAAGTTTTCCCTTCTAGTGACGAGAATCTTCGTTGGGCTTTGGAGATGGAAGCCGATAGAATGATAAATGCAACAATTCTTCAGTCAGATTTGGATAAAGAATTTTCTGTGGTAAGAAACGAGTTCGAGATTGGAGAAAATAACCCAGGCAGTGTGTTGCAAGAACGTATTGTCTCAACGGCTTATTTGTGGCACAACTACGGAAACTCAACCATCGGTAGCAAAGAAGATATCGAACGTGTTAAAGCACCGACATTGAGAAAGTTTTATGAAAAATTTTATCAACCCGATAATGCAACATTGATTGTTGCTGGTAAATTCGATGAGAAAAAAGCTTTGGATTATGTATCACAATATTTTGCACCTATCCCGAAGCCGACAAGAGTTATTGATCCAACATACACCGTAGAACCAGCACAGGACGGAGAACGTTTTATCGAATTGAAGCGATCTGGTGACAGCAAAGTTGTCGGAGCATTATACCATACCGCGCCTTTTGCGGATAAAGATTACGCGGCTTTGGACGCACTAAGTGAAATTTTAACTTCGGATCCTTCGGGGTATTTGTATAAAGCATTTATTGACACGCACAAGGCCGCTTCTGTGTACGGGTGGCAACCAACGGTTCGTGATGCGAGTTATTTATATTTTGGCCTAGAAGTTCCGAATGATAAAGATGTTAAAGCGACACAAGAAGAGTTTAGAAAAGAGTTGGATAAAGTGGCCAATATCAAATATACCGATGATGATGTAAAACGTGCCAAAGCCAAACTTCTAAAACAAGTTGAAAATATTAAAAACAATACCATCAATTATGCTATTAGCTTAACCGAAGTTATTGGTGCTGGCAATCACAAACTTTTTATGCTGTATCGTGATAATGTTGAACAATTAACCAAAGCCGATATCCAACGCGTTGCAGAAAAATATTTTAGAAGTAATAACCGTACAATAGGCGCTTTTATACCAACAAAAGATGAAGTTCGTGTTAAAAACACCGAATATTCTGACAGCCAAATTGCAAGTTTAACCAAAGATTATAAAGGTAAAGCATTAGAAAAAGAAGCCGCAGCTTTTGAAGCTTCCATCAAAAATTTAAAAGCCAATCTTACAGTGTCTACATTAAATAATGGCCTTAAATATGGCCTAATTAAAAAAGAAATAAAAGGAAACAAAATGCTGGCGAGTTTTCGTTTTCCAATTGGCAATGTAAAGGATTTAACAGGTAAGTCAGACGTTGGATCATTAATGGCTCAAGTGCTTAAAACGGGAACGAAATCCCATACCAAAGAGCAGATCCAAGACATGTTGGACGAGTGGAAGACCAATCTTAACTTCGGATTTAGCGGTCAGACTTTATTTGTAAACATTAATACCTACAAAGAAAATTTCCCTAAGGTGATGAATTTGGTGAAAGAAATTTTAACTGAATCTACTTTCCCAGAAGCGGAATTGGTGAAAACTGTTAACGAATATAATACTTACCTAGAATCTTCGTTGAACGATCCACAGGCTTTAGCTTTTACAGAGATTGAGCGTCAAAGTACAGCTTATCCGAAAGAAAGCATCTATTACACGCCATCAACAAAAGAACAAATAGAAAATAACAAAAAAGTGACGCGTCAACAACTCTTAGATTTTTATTCAAATATGCTAGGTGCTAATAATGGCGTAGGTTCTGTAGTCGGCGATTTGGACGGAAAAACAGTTTCTGGATTGATAGAGTCAACCTTCGGAAATTGGAATTCTAAATCGAAATACGAGTATATCAAACCAGAATTATTCGGAACTAAAAAATTAGATAAAGATTATTTGACGCCAGATAAAGAGAATGGCGCAGCGGTTGGCCGTATCAATTTTGCTATGAATCGTAATAGTGCAGATTATCCTGCAATGATGATGGCGAACGAAATTCTTGGAAGTGGCGGTTTCTTGTCTGCGCGTATTCCGATGCGTTTGCGCGAGAAAGACGGCATTAGTTATGGTGCGGGTTCTTTCATGAATATTCCGGTGAATAACGACGTTGCGTCTTGGTCTTGGTATGCACTTTTTAATCCGACAAAAAAAGAGGCTGTTAACAAAGCTGTGAAAGAGGAAATTGCAAAAGCGCTTAAAGATGGTTTCACAGCAGAAGAATTGAAATCTAATTTGACATCGTGGCTTAACTCTAGAAAAACTGGATTGGGGAACGATAATACTTTAATGAATCTTGTCAATACGCAATTGCAATATGGCGTTTCACTAGATGAATATGACAAGTTGGAAAAAGAAGTTTCTACGTTGAAGTTGGATCAAGTCAACGCTGTTTTAAGAAAATATATTTCTGAAGACAGGTTAACTTCTGTCTATGCAGGTGATTTTAATAAAAAATAAAAAGCATTAAATAATTTTAAACAAAAAGTCCAAGTATTTCGCTTGGACTTTTTATTTATTTTTGAAAAGCTTGAACAGATTTTTAAACCAAATAAAACTCGTTCAGTCTTTCCTCGCAAAGAGTTTTTACGACATTAATCCATTGGTCTTCGTCGTTAAGACAAGGGATGTAGTGGAAGTTTTCGCCACCTGCATGGAGGAATTCTTCTTTACCTTCGACCGATATTTCTTCTAAAGTTTCTAGACAATCGGATACAAAAGCAGGACAAACCACAGCGATATTTTTGATTCCTTTTTTCGGGATCGATTCAAAAGTTTCATCGGTATAAGGCTCAACCCATTTGTCTTTTCCAAGTCGAGATTGGAAAGAAACAATCACCTTTTCTTTTGGAATGCCCAATTTTGCAATGACTAGTTCTGTCGTTTTGTAGCATTGATGTCTGTAACAATAGGCGTTGTGTGTTTCCACTTGGCTGTTGATACAGTTAGCATCATCGATTTTACAAGTCTTAGAAGGATCGGTTTTATAAAGGTGCCTTTCCGGAACGCCATGATACGAAAACTGTAAAGCATCAAAATTTCTAGGTAATTTTTCCTTAATACTTTCAGCTAAACAATCGATATAATCTTCTCGATCGTAAAATGGCTGAACATAATTAATTTTAACTTCCGGGAATTTTTTCTTGCGTACAGCTTCTGCTTTTTCTATAACTGTTTCTGTCGTACTCATCGCATATTGCGGATAGAGTGGGAACAAAACAATCTCTGTAACGCCTTGTTCAACGAGTTTTTTAATTCCTGTTTCTATGCTAGGTTCTGCATAGCGCATTCCGATTTCTACCGGGACATCAACCAGCTTTTGAAGTTTCTCTTGGATTTGTTGTGTTATGACAATCAGCGGAGAACCTTTTTCTGTCCAAACTGTTTTGTACGCTTCTGCAGATTTTGCGGGGCGTGTTTTCAAAATAATGCCTTGCACAAGAAGCGCACGACCAATCCAGCGATAATCGATAACTCTTTCGTCCATCAAAAATTCGTCAAGATAATCTTTAACATCTTCCACAGATGTCGATTTGGGCGAACCTAGATTAACGAGTAAAATGCCTTTTCGTTGCTTAGCGTGTAGCTTGTTGGTATCCAATGTTTGATTTTAAATTTGAGTAAAGTTCTGATGTTTTCCATCAACGATTACAAAAGTGATTAGCCATTAACAGCTTCTACTTTGTCCACTAAATCTGGTACAAATTGTTTTAAAATATTTTCGATGCCATTTTTAAGGGTTGCAGTGGAAGAAGGACAACCGCTACATGCGCCTTGTAAAAGCATTTTAGCTGTTTTGCTCTCTTCATCATATTCCATCAAGGAGATTTTTCCACCATCGTTTTCTACAGCTGGAGCAACATATTCCATGAGGATATCGCTGATTTTTTGCTCGTTATCGGTATAGTCACGATTTAAAATTTTCTGAACTGGATTCTCATGCGGATGAGGCTCGATGTTTGAAACTTCGCCTCCTGCCTGAAGATAATCAGCAACTTTGGAACGAACTTGCGTCATAATCTGGTGCCATTCGTATTGATTGTCTTTGGTGACAGCCACAAAATTATCACTGATGAAAATTTCTTTTACAAAATCGAATTCGTCGAAAAGCGCTTTTGCTAAAGGTACAAGCTCTGCGTCTTGTGCATTTTTGCATTCGAGAAAGCCGTCCAAAAGCAATTTGTTAGAAACGAATTTCATCACCGCTGGATTGGGCGTCATCTCCGAATAGATTTGGTACAATTCTTTTTTCTTTTGAAGGTAAATTCTTGGATTTGCCAAAAGTTCGTCTTCAATAACATTTTTAAGACTTTCCGTAATATGTTCCCATTCTACAGAATCTTCTTTGGCTACCGCGATGAAGTTAGCCGTGATAAAAATACGACTTACAAAAGGGTAGTTAAACAATTCTTGAGCTAATGGAATTTCCGAAATGTCGGAGTCTCTATCGAGTTCTAAAGATCCTGGAACAAGGTTGTAATCGGCTACAAACTTTAGGACTTTAGGATTTTCTGTTGGTTCTATTAAAATTTGTCTCATTGACTGATTTTTTCTCTTACAAAAATATCGTAATTTGGTGGAAGAAAAAAATGTGGCAGGATAAGCTATTTCTCGAAAGCTTGAAGAATAGGGTTTTAGGTGTTTTTGATTTTTTCTATATAGCTTATTTGTAATAGAATGACAAAATTCTAGCCCCGATTGTAGCATTTGTTTGAGCTCTTTGCAAAACAAGGCATAAGCTATGGCTTTGCAAAAGCGAGTGCGGAAAGCGGGAATAGCTTCAAAAAAGAATAAAATAATTAGCTGATAATAAATTTATAAAAATGGCAATAGTTAAAGAACTTTTGGGGAAAACGCCCAAAATAGGTGAAAATACGTGGCTTGCAGAGACGGCAACTATCGTAGGAGATGTGGAGATGGGAAAAGATTGCAGCGTTTGGTTCAATGCGGTGATAAGAGGGGATGTACATTACATCAAAATAGGTGATCGTGTAAATATCCAAGACAACGCGATGGTGCATTGTACTTACCAAAAAAGTCCAACAGTTATTGGAAATAACGTGTCCATAGGACATAACGCTATTGTGCATGGTTGTACTTTGAAAGATAATGTGTTGATAGGGATGGGGGCTATTGTAATGGATGATTGCGTTATAGAAAGTAATTCTATTGTCGCGGCTGGCGCGGTTGTAACGGCAAATACCCATATTAGCGAAGGTGAAATTTGGGCAGGCGTTCCTGCAAAAAAAGTGAAAGATGTGTCGCAACAATTAATAGAAGGCGAAATCAACCGAATTGCCAATAATTACATGAAATATTCTAGTTGGTATAAAGAATAATATTGGTGGTTCATATCATTTTATTAGACTCTTTTCTCGAGATATTTTTTAATGAGAAAAGAGTTTTTTGTTTATAATACCGGCGTTGGTGTTATTTTGTAAAAATAAATTTCAAATTTAAAATTAGGATAATTGTCTTGGCATATTTTTCGCTACTTGGCAAAGCCTATTACTATTTGTAACAATATATAGTTTTAAATGACAAATTGTAATATCTAAAAAATGAAATAAACATGAATTGGTTACAACATTTTCTTATACTTTGCTCGGGCGCGAATGTTCATATATTGAAAAAAACACCTTCCGAATGGAACAAATTTGCAGGTATTGGTGGTATCGTTTTGTTCACTGCTGTTTTTGCAAGCTTGTCTGCAGGATATGCTATTTTTACGGTGTTTGATGATGTTTGGATTTCCGTCGGCTTTGGACTTTTATGGGGTTTGATGATTTTCAATCTCGACCGGTACATTGTGTCTTCCATTAAAAAAACTGTTGGCTGGTGGCATCAACTTTTGATGACTTTGCCGCGTTTGGCTTTGGCTACTTTTCTAGGTATTATCATTGCAAAACCTTTGGAACTTAAGATTTTTGAGAAAGAAGTTAATAAGCAACTTAACACGATTATCCAGAGAAATAAAAAACAATTACAAGCCGAGATGAGTGGGCGCATTCTTCAACAATCTGGCCCTTTTGACACCGAGAAAAAAGAAATTGCCGATAAATTAAAAACCTATCAAATCGCTTATGATTCTGCGGCTGTAGAATTGGAGAAAGAAATCCTCGGAACAAAAACTGGGCTTACCAGCGGAAAAGAAGGTTATGGACCTAATGCCAAGCGAAAAGCAGAGTTGAAAGAGCAACGCCGCCAAGATCTTGAAAATTATCAAAAACAAATGGCGCCAAGATTGGATTATCTGGACAAAGAAATTTCGAAAGTCTATACGAATCTAGAAACTGAACGAAAAAGTACCGAAACCTTTGAGGATAAATTCAATGGTTTTGCAGCGCGGTTACAAGCTTTGGATGAGCTGGGGAAAAACTCAGCAATTATCGCTTTAGCAGCCAGTTTTATTATGGGAATGTTTATCTGTCTGGAAATTTCGCCAGTTTTGATAAAGCTGATTTCGAATGTTGGACCTTACGACTATCTTTTAGAAAAAACTGAAAATGAGTTTAAACTCTATGCTAAAGAAAAAATTGAAAAAGGAAATTCTTTGACCGATCATAGAATCCGTGATTTTAAAGAAGAATTGGATGAGAAAAAAGTAAAACCACAAAATGATAATTCTCCCGAAGCTTAATCTATTTAAAATATAAAATAATTTGAAAATTATCAAGAAGAATTAAAAAGATTCTAGGTTCTATAAATAAAACTATATATTTGTCTTCCTAATTTTAAAAATTTATACTTATGAAAAGAATTTTATCTTTTTCTTTAACAGCCGTTATGGCATTTACTGCTTACTCACAGGAATTATGGAGCGATAATTTCGAGTCTTACAATATCGGAAATCTCGGTACACAAGGAGGCTGGCAAAATGATGGCGTTACCGCAAGTTGGACAAAAGTTGCAAATATTGATGCAGCACACGGAAAGTCTTTTCAGTTAGCTAGTCCATCTTCTAACTCGGATGGTGCTTGGAAATTTCGAGAATTTGATCCTGCTGCAAGAACAGAAGGTAATGATATTTTTGTTGTAGAATATGACTATTACACAGGAACTAACGGAACAGATGCTGTTGGAGCTGTACAAATTTATAATACTGATGACGGGTATGCTACTCTCATGGAAATAGGTTATAGTGATGGCGCTTTGTATTTGGCTGATTCTTTTGACGGAATTTATTTAGATGAAAATGCAAGTCCTAATACTTGGTATCACATCAAAGTTGCTTTTGATTCTAGTACAGGAGAAATTAAAGCACGTGTAAACAATGGTGAAGTGTTGACTTATGATGGTTATAGTGCTGGTTATTATCCAAACGAATTCGATGTTTTAATGGTTGGTGCGACTACTGCAGGTTTTGATAATATTTCTGTAACAGCAACTGCAACAGATCCTTTCTTAGCTGTATCTAATGTTTCTAAAAAATCTTTTGTAAGCGTTTATCCAAATCCTACAGCAGATGTTGTTAACATTAAATCTGATAAAAAAGTAGCATCTGTTTCTATCTATGATGCTGCTGGAAAAGTTGTGAAAACGACCGTAGAAACTTCTATCAACGTAGAAAACTTAGCTAATGGTTCTTATATTGTTAATATTAATTATGTTGACGGTTCTAAAGAATCTACTAAAGTTATCAAAAAATAATTTTTTAGAATTGTAGATATTAAGAGGTTATTTCAGAAGTTGAAAATCATTGGATTTTGTCATTACCACAATCTCTTTTTATCATTTTTTAAACAAATAAAAACTCCGAAGTTTCTAAAAGCTTCGGAGTTTGTTTTATAAGAAATTCTTTTATAAAGAATAGTTAGGCGCTTCTTGCGTAATAATCACATCATGAGGATGAGATTCTTTCAATCCACTTCCTGTGATCATTACCATTTTTGAATCTTTCTGTAAGGCTTCAATATCTTTCGCGCCACAATAACCCATTCCAGCTCGAAGACCTCCCGTTAATTGGAAGATAACATCTTCTAATTTTCCTTTGTAAGGTACGCGTCCTTCGATACCTTCTGGAACAAATTTTTTAGCTTCACTTTGGAAATAACGTTCTTTACCACCACGCTTCATTGCTGAAAGACTTCCCATACCTTGATAAGATTTGAAGGTTCTGCCCTGGAAGATGATTTCTTCGCCTGGTGCTTCTTCAGTTCCTGCCAAAAGAGATCCTAGCATTACAGCACTTGCGCCACTTGCGATGGCTTTTACAATATCACCCGAAAGTTTGATACCGCCATCAGCGATAACCGCAACATTTTTCTTTTTAGCATATTCATATACATTGTAAATTGCAGACAATTGAGGTACACCTACGCCAGCAACAACTCGTGTTGTACAGATTGATCCTGGACCAACGCCAACTTTTAGAACATTAGCACCTGCTTTAATTAGATCTTTAGCAGCTTCAGCGGTTACGATATTTCCGCCAACGATGTCCAGAGTAGGATAGGCTTTTCTAATTTCAGCAATCTTGTCCAAAACACCTTTAGAATGTCCGTGTGCCGAATCTATGGCAACAATGTCAACGCCTGCAGCAACCAATGCTTTTACGCGATCCATTGTATCTTCGCCAACGCCAACGCCCGCACCTACGATAAGACGTCCATTTTCATCTTTGTTGGCATTAGGATATTCCATTTGGTTGTCAATATCTTTGATGGTGATAAGACCAACCAATTTATTTTTCTGGTCAACAATCGGTAATTTTTCAACACGATTTTTAAGAAGTATCTCTTTCGCTTTTTCTAAATTAGTGTCTTTGTCGGATGTGATAAGATTTTCACTTGTCATGATCTCAGCGACTTTCATATCAAGGTTTTCCTGATATTTAACATCACGATTGGTAATAATCCCGATAAGGATACCGTCTGCGTCAACAACGGGAAGTCCAGAGATTTTATATTTGTTCATTAAATCCTTAGCCTGACCTAAAGTATGATCTTTGGAAAGTGTAACGGGATCGGAAATCATGCCATTTTCTGAACGTTTTACGCGGTTAACTTGTCCCGCTTGTTCGGCGATTGTCATATTTTTGTGGATGAAGCCAAGACCGCCAACACGAGCAATGGCAATTGCTAAATCGGCTTCTGTAACCGTGTCCATCGCCGCGGAAACGATTGGCGCATTAAGCGTGATTTTGTCTGTAAGTCTTGATTTTAAAGATACCTGATTCGGTAAGACTTCGGAGTACGAAGGGATGAGAAGAACATCATCAAAAGTGATAGCTTGTTCTACAATTTTGTTGTGAATAGACATTTTTACTTTCTTGCAAAATTAAAGTTTTTTGCTGAATTCTGAAAATCAAGGAATTGATATTAACTAAATTTAATTTTCAATCTGTAAATCAGTCGTCTATATGTTTTTTATCGAATTAATGATCCCTGAGGCTTTATAGATCCCAACGCTTTTCGATGCCTAGATTGTTATAGATAATTTTCAAATGATATTTGACGGTATTTTCGGAAATGAAAAGTTCTGCAGCAATTTCTTTATTTGTTTTTCCTTGTTTTACAAGGTTGATGATGTTTATTTGTCTTTCGGAAAAGTTATAGTTTTCAATGTATTTTTCTTCTTTAGTTTTGGTATTGCTTGCAATTAATTCCAGCTCGTGTCGCATTCGGTTGTTTTCAGACTCAATGAATTTTTTTCGTTGTTTATTAGAAAGATAGAGTCTATAAAGCACGAATGCCAACGCAATTGCAAAAACAAATAGTAAAATAAATAAGAATTTTATTCGCTTTTCGAATTCGATTTCTTTGGTTTTTCTGTTGTCAAGAAGATTTTTGTCTAGGATTGTAAGTTTTCCTCGATAGTTGTTAGCATCGTATTTTGTTGTAATTTCGAGTGCTTTACTTTGGTAGATGTAGGCTTTTTCGTAATCGCCCGATTCGCCGTAAAAGCGGCTTATGGTGTAGTACAAATAATTTTCGTAGATCAACATATTGTATTTCTGCGCATAATACAATCCATTTTGGAAGGCTTCTTCAGCCTTTTTTTTGTCTTTGGTTTGACGCGCAATTTCGAGTGCTTTGATGTAGATGGCGGGAAGATGCTTCGGGCTTTCTTTTTTTAATATCGCGATGGTATTGTTGAGAATGTCTTCGGCGCCTTGCACATCATTATCGCGCATTTTCCATATCGCGAGAACGTTGTTGTAAAAAGCTTTAGTTTCTGGTTCTAAGATAGATACGTCTTTTTTTTCTATTTGTTTTAAGTAAATGTCGGCTTCCTCAAATTTTGAAGTGTCAAAATAGACGAACATCTTTTCGACAAGAATTCTTACTTCTACCAAATCCCGCTCCGCTTGTGTCTTGCTTTCTTTGCCAAAGCTATGCGCCAATTCCAGGTTGCTAAGTATTTCGGGATAGTTGTAGAGTCTTTTTTGCGTAAGTGCTTTTTGCAGATAAGCATTATATTTATCAAAGTTTGTTGATTTACGATCGGTAATTATTTTTTCTAATCTAATAAAAGATTCTTCATAATTAAATTTATCATTAAGACTAGAGATTTCATTATTCAGTTTGGAAGCATCA
Organism: Chryseobacterium sp. POL2; assembly: GCF_011058315.1. Classification (NCBI taxonomy): domain Bacteria; kingdom Pseudomonadati; phylum Bacteroidota; class Flavobacteriia; order Flavobacteriales; family Weeksellaceae; genus Chryseobacterium; species Chryseobacterium sp. POL2. Next base: position 2,573,318 of record NZ_CP049298.1, read on the forward strand.
ATGTTATTGGATTTTGAAAACTGAAAGACAACAAGAAAAATAATGAAATATAGAAATTTTGACATGTTTATATTTTTAAACCGGTTGGGGTCAGTAGCTTGATTTTAATGTTTTATTTATTGGATGTTTTGGACCTTTGTATTGGCTGTTAATTTTGCCACTGTTACAATACGAAATGGGTTTGCAATAATACAATCTATTTTTTAGAGCCATAACTTTTATACTGTTGATATATCTGGAAATGTTTTTATATAGCAGGTTGTAATTCGCTTCGGTTATCAATTTCCAGAATGTTATAAATAATTTTAAGATGGTATTTGACAGTGTTTTCAGAAATATGAAGTTGCAAACCAATTTCTTTATTTGTTTTTCCTTTTTTTACAAGCTCGATGATGTCCAATTGTCGCTGACTAAGATTGTAATTGTCAAGGCTGATTTTCTGCTCGCCTTTTTCGTCAAGCGCTTTGGTCAGTTTTTCTAGTTCGCCACGCATGCGGGTGTTTTCTCGTTGTATTAGCTTGTTTTTTTGCTTATTAGATTTGTGTAGTTTGATGAGTACAATTATAAAAGCTGACAAAATAACGATAGAAAACGCAAGAAAATATTGGAGCTTTTTTTGATAATCGCGTTCTAAATTATTACGTTTGTTAATCAAATTTTTTTCTAAAACAGCGAGTTTACCACTCTGGAAAGTTGCATTATATTGTGAAGAAATCTCAACGCCTTGGTTTTCGTAGAGGTAAGCGTTTTTATAATCTTCAAGTGTAAGAAAAAAGTGACTCATCGTGTAATACATCGATATTTTGTAGATAGCCATATTGTATTTATTGGCATAAGCAATTCCTTCATCAAAAGCTTTTTGCGCCATGTCTTTATCTTTGAAATGTTCGGCAAGTCCTATCATTTTGGTGTAGATTAAAGGAAGATGTTTAGGACTTTCAACTTTCAAAATTTTTATAGCATCATCTAGCGTGGCTTTTGCAAGCGTGTATTCTTTATTGATGATTTGCGTTACCGCAACAGCGCTGAGGTAAAATGCATGCGTTTCTGGGTCTAATAGATTGAGGTTTTTTGTGGCTAAAATGTTGATGAGTTTTTCAGCTTGAGCATAAGATCGAGAATCAAATTCAACAAACATTTTTTCAGTCAATATTCGTACTTCAGCTGCTTCTTCGAAATCGGTATTTTTGGCTTCTTCCATCGCGTAGCCAAGATTTTCTAAAACTTCGGGATAATTATACAATCTTTTATAAGTTAAAGCTTTCTGCAAATGAGCATTGTACAAATCCTGTTGGCTTGCTTTTTTATTATTAAGAATATTTTCGAGCTTTACAATAGATTCTTCATATTTGTATCGATCATTAAGCTCTGATATTTCATGATGAAGCTTAATAGGATCAACCAGTTGCGCATGAATATTAAAACTAAAATTAAAGAGAAATAGAATGAATAGAAATTTATTCATTTTAAAAGTTTTCGAATTAGTTAATTTTTTTTGATTTGAACACGTTAATAATTTCATTATCATGAAATTATTCGCTAAAATAAAAAATTATAATTAAAAGATTTATATAATCATATATGATTTAAAACCGACTAACAATTCCCCAATGGATTTTGGTTTCTGCAAATTTGAAAGGAACCCCGAATTGGCTACCATTTGAGATTTGAAAACTCATTAGCCCAACAGGCAAAAAGAAGTTGAAGCCAAGTCCAAAACTATACAGACTCGGACTGACATTTAAGGCCTTGTTCGACATGCTTCCATATTGCGCGAAAATATCAAAAAACGCTTGGTCGTTCACGAGATATCGGTATTCTGCGCCAGCAAAAGCATAAAAATCGCTAATCAAACTTAGTTCGTTAAAACCCCGAAAAGAATTCCATCCTCCAAATCTAAAAAGCTCATTGACCGATAAATCATTCTTGGCAGAAAGTAAGGCCGATTCTGCTTTTAAATTAAGATAATGGTTGCCACTTAGATGCAAGTTGTGTTTGCCAGTTACAAAATATCTTAGTTGATTAACGGACAAATTGGTCTTGTCATAAGTGCTTTTAATAAAGTCAAATTCCGCACGAATATGGGTGTTGTACAAAAACAACGGAATCTCACTTCCTGTTTGATATTGGTACCAAAGTCCAACGCCTTTCTTGGTGAAATCCTGCGCCTGTGTGTACAAAGAATCCAAAACTGCAGAACTTTCAAACGTGCCACGAAGACCTATTTTTTGATTTTGTGAAAGATGCAAATACAACGACGGACGGAATTTTACACTGGCAAAAGTCGAGTCTTGTCGGTAAATATTAACCCCAAAATTAACCCCAACATTCGAGTTGAAAACATACGGAATATCGGTTTGCAAATCAAAAGTCTGTCCACGATCTGGATTGCGCTGCCAATAAAGACCAATGCTTTCAAAACCATTAAACATATTGCGAAGCGCTACATTAATCGTTCCGTTGAAGGTGAATTTATCGGATTTGTCATTCCCAAATCCCAGCATGCCGTCAAAATTATTCACTTTTTTCTTTTGTAAAAACAAAAAAATCTGCGTCGAATCTTTCGTGAATAAAGTCTGCGGTGGCTTTTCCAAACTTACAAAATTGTGACCTTGTAAATCTCTGTTAATCGACACAAGGTTGTTGTCATCGTAAATTTTGTTGAGGTAAGTTTTTTCTAGATTTTTAATAAAACGTTTTGGCACGCGCTCGTAACCACGCACCACAAAAGAGTTGATACGGCGCTGTTGCGAGGTATTTACAGAGATTTGGACAGTTGCAACATTGTTTTTAAAATCGACAAACTTGGTTTTAACACGATTGAAGGCAAAACCTTTATTTCTATAATTCTGATTAATCTTTTGTCTTAAAGAATCAAGATTTTTCACGAAAGTTTCTTTTGGATAATTAAGCTCTTTTTGAAGACTATCCGAAAACTTGACTTGCGCTTGGTTAAAGTTTGGACCTTTGTCATAAACGATTTCGGTGCGGTTGTCTTTCTTCTCCACCGATTCTAATTTTGCAAAAAAGTAAGATGTCTGTGCTAGGCTATCCAGAAATTTGACTGCGGCAGTAGAATCTTTCACCATGTTTTTTTTCTGAGAATCTTTGTCAATTAGCCAAAAGTCTTTTTGCTGCGCTTGTAAAAAGGCAGTAGAAAAAATCATGACAAGGTAAAGAATCGCTTTCAACATCAATAGTGTCCGACATTAATGTAACAGAAATTACTTTAGATTATTGTATTTCTTCATCAGATGTTCATAGATGTTTTGTGGAAGAATCCACTTCAGCGGAACACCTATTTTTTGTCCAAATGCGCCAAAATAATAATGGGCTTTCCATCTATTTTTTTTTAGAAGTTGGTCGATATATTCGGCCACTTCTTGCGGGTCGTTACCTTGGTCAACATGCGCATTCATCAAAGAATAAACTTTTTCAAAAATCCCTTGATATGGTGTGGATACATTGGTTTTGATACGATTGTCAGCGATATTGGTTTTAATATCACCAAGGTGTAGACTGCAAACTTGGACGTTCCATTGGTCAACTTCGTAACGCATCGCTTCCGTCACTTTATCGAGCGCTGCTTTTGATGCCGAATAAAATCCTCGAAAAGGCAATCCCATTTCGCTGCCAATACTCGATATATTAATGATTTGTCCAGATTTTTGATGACGCATACTAGGCATTATGGCACTCATCATTTGGACGCTTCCCACAAGATTTAGGTTAAAAAGCTTTAGGATTTCCTCTTGGTTAGAATCTTCTACAGCGCCCACCATGCCCATTCCAGCATTGTTAATCAAAACGTCAATTTTGTTCTCGACTTCCAGGATTTTTGCAACTGCAGATTTCACCGCGTCATTATCTGTCACATTTGTTGGGATACATTCAAAATAAGGGCTTTCGGTCAATTTTCGGCTAAGTCCAAAAACCCGATGTCCTTGTTTTCCGAAATATTCCGCAAGCGCCCAGCCAATACCTGTTGAGCTTCCTGTGATGACGATTGTATTTTTCATTTTTAAAAATTCATTTTTTTGAAGCAGGAAAAATTCCCATTCTTAGAAGATATACGCCCGCTGTCCGCTGTATCTTTATTGTTCGCTCGGTCGGCTCCGCTATCGCTCCGCCGCCTCACTCACAACAAAGGATGTCGCTTCCATCGGGGCTAGGTTATAGTTTCTAGCTTTGTTGGACTATATTTTTCGCGTTACTTTAGCAAAATCCAGCCAAAATTCAGGATAGGATTTTTCAACCACTTGCTCGTCTAGGATTTCAATATCGCGATCCAAAGCAACGGGCGCAAAAGCCATTGCCATACGATGATCGTTGTAGGTTTCTATCACAGGCAATTCCTCAACATCTGAGAAAGAAATAGACTGTATGCTATCTTCTTCAATCTCGGTTTCAACGCCAATTTTACGAAGTTCGTTTTGTAAAGCAACCAGGCGGTCTGTTTCTTTAACCTTCAATGTCTGCAGTCCCGAAACATAAAATGGAATTTTCAAAACCGAAGCGGTCACACAAAGTGTTTGTGCAATGTCTGGACAATCGTTCATGTCGAGCGAAATTAGTTCAGGTTTTTTATAATGCACATCTGGCATCAAAGTAATGCTGTTTTCTGCAAAATCCGAAAGTGTGTCGATTCCAAAATGTTTCCAGTACAATTCTTTTATATGACTGTCGCCTTGCAAAGACAAGGTTTTAAAACTTTTAAGGTGAATGGTTTTGCGACCAATTGCTGCCAAAGCATAAAAATAGGATGCCGATGACCAATCGCTTTCCACTTCATAATATTCTGTTCTTAAGCTACCAGAATGGTGATCGATAGAAATTATTTGTCCTTTTATAGAAGCTTCAATTCCGATACTTCGCAGGATCGATAAGGTCATCTCCAGATAAGGCCGCGATGTTATTTCTCCAACGAGATTTATATGAAGACCATGTTGTAATTTGGAACCAATTAACATCAAAGAGGTGATGAATTGACTTGAGATGTTGGCAGGGATTTCAACCGTATTTTTGCTTAAGTTTTGTCCTGTAATTTTTAAAGGTGGAAAACCATATTCTTCCAAATAGTCAATCTCAGCGCCAAGACTTTGCAAAGCAGCAACCAAATCTTTTATAGGACGTTGTTTCATTCTGCTAGATCCTGTCAACGTCACTGTTCTTCCTGCTTGGATTGAAAAGTAAGACGTCAAAAAGCGCATGGCAGTTCCCGCATGATGAATGTCGATAAGATTGTTTGCGCTGTTAAGAGCGGTTTTCAGAAGTTGTGTGTCTTGGGAGTTCGACAAGTTGAGAATATCAATATTATTGAACAGTTGGGCTAAAATCAAAAGACGGTTCGAAATGCTTTTCGAACCGGTAATTTGTATCTGTTGCCCATCAATAAGTTGAGACTTTTTTAATAGCATAAAAGCTTATTTTAATTTATCATTTTGCGCGTGACGTTCCGCGTCGCGCTCGGTTTTTATTTTCATTTTTTTATCAAAAGCAGATTGCAAGTCAACACCCGTTTGGTTGGCCAAACATAAGGTTACAAACAATACATCTGCCAGCTCTTCGCCAAGATCTTTGGATTTGTCGGATTCTTTTTCACTTTGTTCACCGTAACGTCGGGCAATAATTCTCGCGACTTCGCCAACTTCTTCGGTCAGCATCGCCATATTGGTTAGCTCATTGAAATAACGAACGCCAACAGTTTTTATCCAAGCATCAACTTCTTGTTGAAGTGTTGTGATTTCCATTTTGGTCTTAACATTTAAAATTCGTAAGCGCCGATGGTTGACGGATTTTTTCTTGCTACGCCTACAATATCCATGGTGTTTCCAGGAATTGAAACGCCTTTTCCGATTGCGCCAGAACCTTCTTTAACTCTTAAATTCATTTTTTGGATGTAATAATTTGCGAATTTTGGTTCGATATTTTTTATGGAATTTTGGATTTTGTTATTATTCTCAAATGTATATCCCGCGTTGTCACCATATTTTATCAAACAGTTTGAAATGTTGTAATCGAAAATCTGTCCTGGTTTTGGCGCAAATAATATTGCATTTATATTGTCATTGTAAGCGATAGAATTGGTCATTTTAAAATTAAGCGGTCCTTCGTAGTTTTGTCCGCCATTGCTCCAAGAGTTGCTCGCATAAATGCTGTATGCAGATAATGCACCATTAAGATCCCAATAATTAGCAAATGTGCTATAGGTTAAATTATAATTTCCTCCTTTGAAAATTGCTAAATCTGCTTCTCCACAATTGTTCATCACAAGATTATTGGTTGTTAAATTGGCGCCAATAGCATATATCCCGAAACTTTGGAACGTGTGAATGATCGTATTTGTTATCGTGGCATCGTTATCTTGTAATTGCAAACCAACATTTCCGCCATAGACTTTGGCGTAATTCATGTGTAATTGGGAGGACTCTTCCATACGTATTCCGTTCCAGTTGGCAGGTAGTGTGTCGTATCGTGCATCGTTGCGATCGCCTCGGAAAGTCACTTCATGGTTTAGTTCGCCCTTCACTTCTAGCGTTGCGCTTTTAGAAATATTAAGTCCACTTTTTTTATGGAAATATACTTTTGTTCCTTTTTCTACAGTCAGTTTTTTTCCTTCGGCAAGCGTTAAATCACCAAATATAATTTTAGCTTTATTATTGTTCCATGTGGTGTCGTCGCTGAGAATATTTGGGTTGCTATCTGACTGGATAAAATATTCAGCATCTTGAACGACCGAGAAAAGTGTAACTTTCTGTTCGCCTGCAGCGGTCTGGAAAACCACTTTGTCTTCAGCAATGGCTTCTGGCGCGTTGGCAACGGGTGCAATTTCCACGAAAACATAAAGGCTATCGTTTTTTCGCAAAGGGACATTTTTAAAATCTGTGCCCGGACGCCCATCTACATTGATTCGGTATAAAGAAGCATTCCCACTTTCTAGATAGATTCTTGGGATTTGGACATCTTTGTTTTCTTTGTTATAAACTTTAACAGCATAGGTTTCGGACCGCATTTGGTTGTACACAGTATCACAGAATACAGTATCAGCAGAAAATCTTAAAGATTGTGCAGGTTCTTCGAAAGAAATATCATCATTTTTACAAGAAAATAAAAATAAAGCAGACCAAAAGGCTAATCCCAAAAGTACTCGTAGTTTCATCAATTTTTTTTAAGTGTTTCAAAACTACAATATTTTTTTATTTCATTCAATGCTAATTGTCTTAAAAGTGTAATATTGACCAAAATCACTAACTAACGTTTGTTAGCGTCGTCGATTTTTTTATATTTGTAATAACCTAATCACAAGATGCTTTTTTGGGGAATGGCCTTTAGCATTTATCTTTTTTATTGCTTTCCCAAAATCATCTTAACCAATCGAAATATATAGCAGACCGTAAAAATGGAAGTTACTCAGCCAAAAAGAAATATCAATGAAAGCAACTTAGAAGATTTTCTTAAAAACGCATACAAGTTAATGTTTACCGCAAAAAGCTTGTCGGATTTGTATGAAGAAGAAAAAAGAATTGCTTCAAAATATGTACATGCAACCTCTCGCGGTCACGAAGCTATCCAGTTAGCCCTTGGTCTTCAGTTGTTGCCTCAGGATTTTTTAAGCGCTTATTACCGCGACGACAGTATTTTGTTGGGCATCGGGATTACACCTTACGAGTTGATGTTGCAACTTCTTGCAAAACGAGACGATCCTTTTTCTGGAGGAAGAACTTACTATTCTCACCCAAGTCTTAACCGAGATGACATGCCAAAAATTCCACACCAAAGTAGTGCGACAGGTATGCAGGCGATTCCTACAACAGGCGTTGCAATGGGACTTAAGTACAAAGAAGAACTAGGACTTACAAAAGATTTTAAAGACAAACCAATTGCTGTGTGTTCTTTGGGAGATGCGAGTTGCACCGAAGGTGAAGTTGCAGAAGCTTTCCAAATGGCAGCGCTTAAGCAGCTTCCTATTTTGTATTTGGTGCAAGATAATGAATGGGATATTTCCGCGCACGCTTCAGAAATCCGCGCGCAAGATATGTCAAAATATATCCAAGGTTTCGAAGGAATTGAAGCGAGAACTATTGACGGAACAGATTTTATTAAATCTTACGAAACAGTAAAAGAATGTATCCGCATCATTCGTGAAGAACGTCGCCCGATGTTGATACATGCCAAAGTTCCATTGTTAAATCACCATACTTCTGGCGTAAGAAAAGAGTGGTATCGCGATGATCTTGAAGAAGCAGCAACAAGAGATCCACTTCCTAAATTAAGAGCAAAACTTTCAGAATTCGGTATTGAAGATTCTGAAGTTGAGATATTAGAACAAGAAATTCAAAAATCTGTTCGCGAAGATTACGAACGTGCTTTATTGGCAGAAGATCCGCGACCAGAAGATTTGTTTACGCATGATTTTGTGCCAACGCCAATTACCGAAGAAAAAGGAATTCGTGAGCCCGAAGGTAAAATCCCAACCGTGATGGTGGATTGCGCATTGTTTGCCATTCGAGAATTGATGTCAAAACATCCCGAAGCCTTGTTGTATGGACAAGATGTAGGGGCAAGATTGGGCGGTGTTTTCCGTGAAGCCATTACATTGGCGGGACAATTTGGAGACAAAAGAGTTTTCAATACACCGATTCAAGAGGCCTTTATCATTGGTTCTACTGTTGGGATGAGCGCAGTTGGACTTAAGCCAATTGTTGAGGTTCAGTTTGCTGATTATATTTGGCCAGGACTTAACCAGTTATTTACTGAAGTGGCAAGAAGTTGTTATTTGTCCAACGGAAAATGGCCTGTGTCAATGATTCTTCGTGTGCCTATTGGTGCTTATGGAAGTGGAGGGCCTTATCACTCGAGTTCGGTGGAAAGTGTTTTAACAAATATTAAAGGTATAAAAATAGCGTATCCCTCAACAGGAGCCGATCTTAAAGCTTTGATAAAAGCAGCTTATTACGACCCGAATCCTGTGGTGATGCTAGAGCACAAAGGTCTTTATTGGTCCAAAATTGAAGGAACCGAAGAAGCTAAAACTATTGAGCCAGACGAAGATTACATCATTCCATTTGGGAAAGCGCGCGAAGTTCTTTTGGCAGAAGCCAATGATAACGAATCTACTTTAACGATTATCACCTACGGAATGGGTGTTTATTGGGCGAGCAATGCCGCAAAAAGTTTCGACCGTCGCGTAGAAATTATCGATCTTAGAACTTTGGCACCGCTTGACGAAAACCGAATTTTTGAAAGCGTTAAAAAACATAATCGTTGTATGGTTTTAACAGAAGAACCTGTTAATAATTCTTTTGCACAAAGTATTGCAGCGAGAATTTCTGACGAATGTTTCCGATTTTTAGATGCGCCTGTTAAAGTAATTGGTGCCGAAAATATGCCGGCCATTCCACTTAATTCAGTTTTGGAAGAACGCATGCTTCCCAATGCGGAGAAAGTGAAATTGGAAATCGAAAAGCTTTTAAATTATTAAAATGGCTCCGCTAAGAACTAAAATAAATAAAAAAGAACTCATACTCACAGAGGCTGCGAAGCTTTTTAAAGATCGGGGTTTTGGAGGAACGGGTATGCGTGATATTGCCGAAAAAGTAGGTATGGAAGCGGCATCAATGTACAATCACATCAAATCAAAAGATGAGATTTTAGAACTGATTTGTTTTAAAATTGCAGATGCTTATACCACACAATTGTCCGAGATTGAAGCTTTGGAAGAAAGTTTTCAGGACAAACTGAAAATGATTATAAAACTTCACGTCGAATTAATAATAAACGATGCCGCAGCGGTTTCGGTAGCCAATAACGATTGGAAATACCTTCGTGACGAGAAAAAACAAGAATACAAAAGCATCAGAAAATCTTACGAAAGAAGTTTTGCAAATGTTTTGGAACAAGGGATGGAAACAAGCGAATTCAAAACCATCAATGTTTCTGTCGCTTTGTTCACGATTTTATCATCATTGCGCTGGATAGAGCTTTGGTACAAGCCAAGCCGTAACATCAGCGCCGACGAGTTGGAAGAAGAGCTTTCAACTATATTACTTAACGGAATTAATATTTAATTATAATGTCAACAACTTTTCATCCTCTTAAAATCAAAAAAATAAAACGCGAAACGCCAGAATGTGTGTCGGTGAGTTTTGACGTGCCGGAGGACTTAAAAGACACTTTCAAATTCACACAAGGTCAATATTTAACCTTCAAAGGTCAAAGCAATGGTGAAGAAATTAGACGCTCTTATTCCATTTGTGCCAGCCCTTGTGAAAACGAATTAAAAGTGGCGGTGAAGAAGATTGCTGATGGCGCTTTTTCCACTTACATCAACGACGCAGCAAAAGAAGGTGATGTGTTGGAAGTCATGACGCCACAAGGTACTTTTTTTACAACACTAAATTCTGACCATGAAAAGACTTATGTCGCTTTTGCAGCAGGAAGTGGTATTACACCCGTAATGTCGATTATAAAATCGGTGCTAAAAAACGAACCTAATAGCCAATTTGTGTTAGTGTATGGCAATCGTAACAAAGCCAATATCATTTTCAAAGAGGACATTGAAGCGCTCAAAAATATCTATATGGAGCGTCTTAGTGTTTATCATATTCTAAGTCGTGAGATTGCAGATGCCGACTTGTTAGCTGGAAGAATCAATGCAGAAAAAGCGCAACTGTTTTTGGATAACATCATTCCAGCAAATACAATAGATGAGGTCTTTTTGTGTGGGCCAGAAGAGATGATCCTTAGTGTGAGAGATACGCTGAAAAACGCAGGTGTTGACGCTAAGAAAATTCACTTCGAGTTATTCTACAGCGCAACATCCGAGCAAAAGAAGAAAGAACATGCACAGGCAGTTAATCATGCAGATGATCAATACAGCAAAGTCACTGTTAAGCTGGATGCATCAGCGCTCAATTTGGACTTGGCTTATCATGGACAGACAATTCTCGATGCCGCTTTACAAAATGGAGCAGACCTTCCTTTTGCATGTAAAGGTGGCGTTTGTGCAACATGTAAGTGCAAGCTAGAAAAGGGAGAAGTAGAGATGGATATCAACTACTCGCTAGAACAAGACGAGCTGGATGCAGGATTTATTTTGTCCTGCCAGGCGCATCCACGTTCGGAAGAAGTCGTTGTTAATTTCGATATTAAATAAAATAAAAATTATGGCAGCTGTATCCGCCTTCCGCTCCCAATCTTTTTGGAGATATCTTCGCTTTCGCTCGGGCATCTCCAAAAAGGATTTCCGCTCAAGTCGGGCTGCAACAACCAAGCTGTACAACTTCTGTTAAATTATAACTTATGGACACAACAGAAATCAATTTGGAACAACATTTCCAAAGCAAAATAGACAAAGAAATTCGCATCGAGCCAAAAGATTGGATGCCCGATGCATATCGCAAAACCTTGATTCGTCAGATATCGCAACACGCCCATTCCGAGATTGTCGGGATGTTACCCGAAGCCAATTGGATTACACGTGCACCGAGCCTTAATCGTAAAAAGATACTTTTAGCAAAAGTCCAAGACGAAGGAGGACACGGCTTATATCTGTATTGTGCTGCCGAAACCTTAGGCGTTTCTCGCGATCAAATGTTGGCAGATCTGCACTCAGGCAAAGCCAAATATTCTAGTATCTTCAACTATCCCACTTTAACATGGGCAGATATGGGCGCTATTGGCTGGCTGGTAGATGGCGCTGCCATCCTTAACCAAGTGCCTTTGTGTAGAGCATCTTACGGCCCTTATGCCAGAGCCATGGTAAGGATTTGTAAAGAAGAATCCTTTCACCAAAGGCAAGGCTACGAGTTGATGATGAAACTAGCACAAGGCACGCCAGCGCAAAAAGCAATGGCGCAAGATGCCTTCAACCGTTGGTGGTGGCCAACTTTGATGATGTTTGGACCTCGTGATGCGGAATCTGGAAATACCGAGACTTCGATGAACTGGAGAATCAAACGTTTTACCAATGACGAATTAAGACAACGTTTCGTTGATATGACAGTTCCTCAAGCCGAATATTTAGGTTTGACAATTCCAGATCCAGAGCTTAGGTTTAATGAAGAAACCGGCCATTATGAATTCGGTGAAATCGACTGGGACGAGTTCTGGAAAGTGGTGAAAGGTAATGGCATGTGCAACAAAGAAAGATTGGACACACGCCGTACAGCTTTTGACGAAGGCGCTTGGGTGAGAGATGCTGCTACAGCTTATCACGAAAAAAGAAAAAGAAAAACAGTTTAAAAATAAGTACAAAGATTAAAGTCTATTATCTCTAGTCTTTTTGTCTCAAATCTAACAATATTATGCAAAATAAAGAATGGCCACTTTGGGAAGTTTTCATTAGAAGCCGCCAAGGTTTAGATCACAAACACGTAGGAAGTCTTCATGCTGCAGATGCGGAGATGGCTATCCAAAACGCAAGAGATGTTTACACAAGACGATTGGAAGGTGTAAGTATTTGGGTGGTAGAGTCCAAGCATATTACGGCTTCTAGTCCAGATGATGCTGGTGCTTTTTATGAACCCTCGGAAGATAAAGTCTACAGACACCCGACTTTTTATCACGTTCCGGAGGAAATCAAAAATATGTAAAAAGAGTCTTTGCAAACCTGCATGGGTAAGGCTTTAAAAAAGTACGCCTAGACTTGAATTTCACACGTACTTTGGACGAACTTCACACGTGCTTCAAATCTACGGCTGATTTGATAACAAAAATTAAGTATAAATGACAACAAATAATAATACAATCGCTTACCTGCTACAGCTTGCAGACACCAGCATGATTTTGGGACAACGTCTGTCAGAGTGGTGTGGCAAAGGTCCCGTATTGGAGCAAGATATTGCTTTGTCCAATATCGCTTTGGATCTTTTGGGAGAAGCTTCTCATTATTACCAATATGCGGCAGAATTTCAGGGAGAAGGAAAGACCGAAGATGATTTGGCTTTTCTCCGCAACGAAAGAGAATTTAGAAATCTATTGTTAGTAGAACGGCCTAATGGCCATTTCGGTGATACTATTGCACGTCAGTTCTATTTTGATGTTTACCATGTTTTGTTGCTAAGTGAGTTGAAGAATTCATCAGATATTAATATAGCTTCTATCGCCGAAAAATCTCTTAAAGAAGCAACTTATCATGCCAAATGGAGTGGCGAGTGGATCATTCGTCTTGGAGATGGCACCGAAGAAAGTCATGCTAAAATTCAGAAGTCGGTTCAGGACTTTATCGATTATACAGACGAAATGTTTATTCCAACCTCTTGGGAGCTAGAATTGATAGAAGCTGGGCAAATACCAGATATTCGCTTATTGCAAGAGAAATGGATGACTCGCGTTAATGCGGTTTTAGATGAAGCGACTTTATCTGTTGATGTTTCAAAATCCCGCGTCTTAACAGGGGGCAAAAATGGTGAACATACCGAAGCTTTGGGATATATATTGGCCGAAATGCAATATATGCAACGCATGTATCCAGGGATGGAATGGTAAACTTATTGAACCCCATCGGAGTAGATTCGTAAACATAATTAAAGAAGAAATGACAATCACAGAACAAGATATTTGGCAATATTTAGGAGAAGTACAAGATCCTGAAGTGCCCGTTCTCAATATATTAGATTTGGGAATTGTTCGTGATGTTATTTGGGATGGTGCAGACGTCGAGGTTGTTGTAACGCCAACCTATTCTGGTTGTCCAGCAACATCTATGATTAACATGTCTATTCGATTAAAGCTTGCTGAAAAGGGCTTTGAAAACATAAAAATCACCAACCGATTGAGTCCTGCGTGGACGACAGCTTGGATGACCGATGAAGCCAAAGAGAAGCTGAAAGCTTATGGTATTGCACCGCCTGTATATTCCAAAACCAATCAAGATGATTTGTTTGCAAAGCCCGATGAGGTCGCTTGCCCACATTGCGGATCGACGCATACATCTTTGATTAGTCAGTTTGGGTCAACAGCTTGCAAAGCTTTGTATCAATGCGAAGATTGTCGAGAACCTTTTGATTATTTTAAATGTCATTAACTCAGTTTGACGATGTGTTGATAAATTAATTTGACAATGAAAACTTTGCGCTCTTTGCGTTAAAAATTAAACAAATAAAAATCTAATATCTGATGTCTAACATCTAATATCTAAAGAATGAAAATAGGAATTGTAGGAAGTGGTGCTATGGGAAGCGGAATTGCGCAAGTTATTGCAAGTGCAGGTAACCAGGTTTCTCTTTATGATAGCAATCCCCTTGCATTAGAAAAAGCAGGTGCCAATCTTGAAGCGACTTTCCAAAAGCTAGCCCAAAAAGGCAAAATGTCTTATGAAGAGGCTGGCATTTATTTTAATAATATCCGTTTGGTTAATGAGCTGAAAGATTTGGCGAATTCCGAACTTATTATTGAAGCCATTATCGAAGATCTTGAGATTAAAAAAGAGTTGTTTCAAAAATTAGAAGCTTTGGTAAGTCAGGATTGTATCTTGGCGAGTAATACCTCTTCTTTATCCATGGCTTCTATAGCGGCATCTTGCCAGAATCCTCGTCGTGTGATTGGGATTCATTTTTTTAATCCAGCACCTTTGATGGCTTTGGTCGAAATTATCCCGGCTGTGCAAACGGACTCTGATTTGGTTTTAAAAACGAAAGAATTAGTCGAAACTTGGAAAAAACTGCCTGCAATAGCGAAAGACACGCCTGGTTTTATTGTCAACCGTGTAGCCAGACCTTTCTACGGCGAAGCAATCCGAATCTTGGAAGAAGGCGTTGCGGATTGTGCGACGATCGATTTTGCAATGACCAGTCTTGGAGGATTCAGGATGGGACCTTTTCAGTTGATGGATTTTATTGGGCACGATGTTAATTATCGTGTAACCGAAAGTGTTTTCAAAGAATTTTTCTATGATCCAAAATTCAAACCTTCATTTACTCAAAAACGTTTGTTTGAAGCTGGTTTTTATGGAAGAAAATCGGGACGTGGCTTTTATGACTATTCGGAAAATGCCATTCAGCCACAGCCTACTACAGATTCTGCTTTATTGGAAAGTATCTTTAAAAGAATTCTTGTGATGTTGATGAACGAAGCGGCCGATGCTTATTATCTGAATATTGCTTCGGTAAAAGATATCGATATAGCGATGACCAAAGGTGTTAATTATCCCAAAGGTCTTTTGGCTTGGGCAGACGAATTTGGTTTAGAAAACTTAGAAAAAGAATTGGATGCTTTGTATAATTTATACCACGAAGACCGTTACCGATGCAGTCCAGTTATCCGTCGTTTGGTAAAAGAAAACAAAAATTTTTATAATTAATTTTAATGATTTAGATTCAAATATTAAATCTAAAATCTGATGTCTAATATCTAAAAAAATGAATCAAGTATATCTAATTGATGGTGTGCGTACGCCAATCGGAAAACTAAAAGGAAGCTTAGCCTCAATGCGTCCCGACGATATGGCTGCTTTTGTTATAAAAAAATTGTTGGAACGTAATCCAAATATCGACCAAAAGAGGATTTATGATGTTGTTTTAGGTTGCGCCAATCAAGCTGGCGAAGATAACAGAAACGTCGCAAGAATGGCGGGTTTGCTTTCTGGCTTGGATTATCATGTTCCTGGCGAGACGGTGAACCGACTTTGTGCTTCTGGATTGTCTGCAGCGATTAATGCTTCGAGAGCTATTCAGGTTGGTGATGCCGATTTGATGATTTCTGGCGGCGTGGAAAATATGACGCGTGGGCCTTTGGTCATTTCAAAATCCGAAAACCCTTTTGGTGGCGATGCTAAAATTTATGACACAACTTTCGGGTGGCGATTTGTCAACCCCAAAATGAAAGAAATGTATGGTGTAGATGCCATGGGCGAAACAGCAGAAAACCTGGCAGCACGTGATAATATTTCGCGTGAAGATCAAGATCTATTTGCCTTTAATTCTCAAATGAAAACCAAGGCAGCACAAGAAAATGGGAGATTGGCGCAAGAGATTGTTACGGTTAATATTCCACAAAGAAAAGCGGATGATTTGATTTTTGATAAAGACGAATTTGCTAAAAACGATACCACTTTAGAAGGTCTTGCTCAATTGAGAACAGCTTTCAAAAAAGATGGAACGGTTACGGCAGGTAATGCTTCTGGACTTAATGACGGTGCAGCAGTTAATCTTTTGGCTTCAGAACAAGCGATTAAAGAATTTGGTTTGATGCCCAAAGCCAGAATTGTGTCAAGTGCTGTGGTTGGTGTAGAACCAAGAATCATGGGGATTGGCCCTGTGAAAGCCGCAGAATTAGCATTGAAAAAAGCTGGTCTTAGTTTTAATGATATTGATATTATTGAACTGAATGAAGCTTTTGCCGCACAAGGTTTAGCATGCATCAGAGCTTGGGGGCTTGCCGATGATGATCCGCGCATCAACCCCAATGGCGGTGCGATTGCATTAGGACATCCACTAGGGATGAGTGGCGCAAGAATCCTAAACTCCGCTATGTATGAACTTCATAACCAAAATAAAAAATATGCTTTGGCAACGATGTGTGTAGGTCTTGGACAAGGTTTCGCCGTAATTATTGAAAAAGTTTAAATCAGACGAATAGAAAAGAGACATCAGTACAGTTTATCATCTATCGGTCTATTATCTAATTGTCTAAAAAAATCTATATAAAATGATGCAACTAAAAAATTATGCTTTAGGGCAATGGACCAAAGGGTCTTCCGAAGGGCAGATGTTATATAACGCCATTACAGGAGATGAGATTGCAACCGCTTCATCGGCAGGATTGGATTTCGGGGCGATGATGGATTATGCACGTACAGTTGGTGGTCCAAAACTTCGCAAAATGACATTCCAAGAAAGAGGTTTGATGCTAAAAAAACTAGCCTTATATCTTATGGAGCGCAAGGAAGAGTTTTATAGCATTTCTTGGGCAACAGGAGCAACGCGTGCAGATTCTTGGGTGGACATCGAAGGCGGTATTGGTAACCTTTTTGCTAATGCCTCTTTGCGCCGTCAGTTTGGCGATCAGCCTTTTTATGTAGAAGGAGAAACGCATAAGTTATCCAAGAACGGAACGTTTATCGGGACACATATTATGACCCCGAAGCGCGGTGTTGCCATTCATATCAATGCATTCAATTTTCCAGTGTGGGGCATGTTAGAAAAAATTGCGGTTAACTTTTTAGCAGGCGTTCCAGCGATTGTTAAACCCGCAACCATCACTTCCTTTTTAACGGAAGCCGTTGTGCGCGCGATTATCGAATCTAATATTTTACCTGAAGGTGCGCTGCAATTAATTACAGGTTCGGCTAACGGAATTTTAGAATGTGTTGAGTCCGAAGATGTGGTAACGTTTACAGGTTCTGCTTCGACAGGTCAAATGTTAAAAGCGCATCCAAGAATTACTTCGGAAGGTGTTCCTTTCAACTTGGAAGCCGATTCTCTTAATGCTTGTGTTCTTGGCGAAGATGTGAAGCCTGGTTCTGTAGAATTTGATATTTTCATTAAAGAAGTAACGCGCGAAATGACCACCAAAGCGGGTCAAAAATGTACAGCGGTGCGTCGTGCTATTGTTCCAGCTAATTTGGTAGAAGACGTTCAGATTGCTTTAGGACAACGTTTAGCAACGACAACAATCGGTGATCCCAATGTTGAAGGTGTCCGTATGGGCGCGTTAGCTGGTGCTGCGCAAGTTAAAGAAGTTCGTGAGAAAGTTGAAGAACTTGCCAAATCTCAAGAGATTGTTTTCGGAAACTTAGATAATTTCGAAGTGAAAGGAGCGGATAAAAACAAAGGCGCATTTATTTCACCTATTTTATTTTTAAACAAGGATCCGTTCAACAAAACGGATGTTCACAATATCGAAGCATTTGGCCCAGTTTCTACCATTATTCCTTACAACGGAATGGCTGAAGCGGTTGAATTAGTTCGTATGGGTAAAGGCTCATTGGTGTGTTCAATAGTTACTTCGGATAACGATATCGCAACAGAATTTGTACTGAATGCAGGATCACTTCATGGACGTATTGTTGTTTTGGATGCCGAGTGTATCAAAGAATCTACAGGTCACGGTT
Source organism: Chryseobacterium sp. POL2 (assembly GCF_011058315.1). Lineage (NCBI taxonomy): Bacteria > Pseudomonadati > Bacteroidota > Flavobacteriia > Flavobacteriales > Weeksellaceae > Chryseobacterium > Chryseobacterium sp. POL2. Next base: position 2,591,370 of record NZ_CP049298.1, read on the forward strand.
CGCCATTGCCTTTATTGGTTCATGGTGGTCCAGGTCGCGCAGGTGGCGGCGAAGAGATGGGCGGCAAGCGTGGTGTGATGCATTATATGCAACGTACAGCGGTGCAAGGCTCTCCTAACACATTGACGGCCGTTACGCAACAATACCAATACGGCGCGGATTATATCGAAGATGACAAACATCCTTTCGCTAAATATTTCGAAGAAATAAAAGTCGGTGATACTCTAATTACCGCAAAACATACACTTCAACAATCGGACATCAATGCTTTTGCGGCCTTGTCTGGGGATAATTTTTACGCGCATGTGGATGCGACATCTTTGGAAGGTACCATCTTCGAGCGCAATGTGGCACATGGCTATTATCTGTTGTCAAAAGCGGCGGGCTTATTTGTTCAAGCCAAGAAAGGTCCCGTATTATTAAACTACGGATTGGACGAATGTCGTTTTGTGAAGCCCGTTTATCCAGGTTCTACAATTGGCGTTCGTTTCACTTGTAAAGAAAAAATAACACAAGAGAAAAAGGACGACAACGACGTGGCGAAAGGCATTGTGCGTTGGTTGGTCGATATCTATGACGAAACTGGCGAAACCGTTGCTATCGCTACAATTTTAACCATGGTAAAAATGTTACATCAAGACTAATTTTTTGGGCAGCTATTTCCGTCCTCCGTTCCCGCTTTTTTGTTCCGCTTTGCTACACAAAAAGAGCTCCACTCAGGCCGGGCTGCAAAAGTTGTCAGTCAATTAAAAATTCAAAATAAATTATGGAAGCATACGTAAAATCAAATATAGAAAACGGCATAGGGACAATCGAGTTTTTCCATCCACAAAGCAACTCAATGCCAGGAAGCCAACTTAGAAGTTTGGCTGAGGAAATTGACAATTTAGGAAAAGATAAAGAGGTCAACGTCATTGTTTTAAAAAGCTTTGGTGAAAAGGCTTTCTGCGCAGGTGCATCTTTTGATGAGTTAATCTCAATCAAAGATTTCGAAACAGGGAAAGCATTTTTCTCAGGATTCTCCAATGTTATCAATGCGATGCGAAAATCACCAAAGCTGATTATCGCAAGGATTCATGGTAAAGCCGTAGGTGGTGGCGTTGGTATTGCCTGCGCTGCGGACTATACCTTTGCTACAGAAAATGCCGCGGTTAAGCTCAGCGAATTAGCAGTCGGGATTGGCCCTTTCGTCATCGGTCCTGTTGTAGAAAAGAAAATCGGAACGGCCGCTTTCGCACAATTGGCAATCAATGCCACTGAGTTTTATTCGGCGGAGTGGGCGCGCGAGAAAAATATGTTCCAAGACGTGTACGAAACAACGGAAGAAATGGATGCCGAAATTGAAATTCTAGCAAACAAATTAGCGAAGTCTAATCCCCAAGCCATGTTCCAACTAAAAGAAATCTTCTGGAAAGGCACAGAACATTGGGATCAGCTCTTGACGGAACGTGCTGCTGTTAGCGGACAACTGGTATTGTCAGCGTTTACGGTGAATGCGATTAATCAGTTTAAAAGTAAGAGTTAGGGATTGGAGACTAGGGACTGGGGACTAGAGATTGGAGACGGGAGATTGGGGACTGGAGACTAGGGATTGGAGACGGGAGATTGGAGATTGGAGACTAGGGACTGGAGACTAGAGATTGGAGATTGGAGATTGGAGATTGGGGCGTGTGTTTGTGGACACTGCTGGATATCCGAGTCTATAAAAAAATATGTTAAAAATTCTTGGGTGAGATATTGCGGAATCATGCGTATGGGAGGTGCTTGAGGTGGCATGGGAAATGAGGGATATGAAAAATTATTAGTTTATATTCGCGAAAAAATTCTTACTTTCGTCAAATAATTAAGAAATAAACTATGAAAAGAGTTGTAGGAATACTTTTTTTGTTTTGTATAGGAATGTTGTCAGCCCAAAGTTATAAAATGGGGGTCACAGGGAATGTTCATAGAAGTAGTATTGTAAACATTCATGATGTTTCTAAGCCTTCCTGGGGCGGCGGCGTTGGCGTTTTTGCTCAATTTGCTTTGGTGGAGAATGATGTTTTTGACTCTGCCTGGCTTTATTTAATGCCTCAGTTGGAGTTTAGTATGCAAGGAGAAAATGCAGAACCTGAGCAGGGTAAGCAGCAATTTCCTAATCATTATATCGGCTTGCCTATTTATATCAAATACTTTTTTCATAAAGGTAATATGAAGCGTGACGTGTTTCTTATAGCGGGTCCACGTTTGGAGTATCTTGTGTCGCATGATCGCAAAGGCCCAGAAGTTTATCCTATGTTTGTTGATCAAGAAAAGAAGATTAATAGTTTTGGATTTGGATTGTCAGTAGGAGCAGGTTTGAAACTTTCCGACAATATGGAAGCTTTTATCCGTTTTGACAGAGGCTTCAGCAAAATTTATCCAGACTATACCCATAAGTCTAATACTTATAATCGATTATTAGGTATCGGCGTTAATTATTATATTAAAACTGAATAATCAGCTTTTAATCAGAAATTTGGAATGAAGAAGGTACAAAGGGTCTTATTTTGGATGCTTATCGTGGCGTTCGGTGTTATTGTTTCGTGTAAGCCAAAAGAGAATATGGTTTATATGAAGAATCATAATTTTGAACAAGAGGTTTCCGAAGCGCGCTATCATGGACTGCGCCTCCAAGAAGGTGATGTTTTGGATATTCTGGTGTCTGCCTACGATGATATTGCTGTGAAGCCTTTTAACCTTAGTACGATGGAGCAGACCAATAGTGGTGTTGATAAATCCACAGGAGGTATTGCCAAGGCTAATGAATATGTCGTAAGTGCTGATGGTTTTATTACGATGCCCGTTCTGGGGCAGGTTTTCTGTATAGGCATGACCAAGCAACAATTAAAAACCGATCTTGAAAGCCGTTTAAAAACCTATCTTACCGATCCGCTGGTCAGCATAAAGCTGGTTAACTTCAATGTTAGCATTCTTGGAGAGGTGAAAAGCCCAGGTCAAAAGACGAGCAGTACAGAGCGTCTTACTATTTTCCAAGCTCTCGCTTTGGCAGGCGATATGACCGATGGTGGTGACCGTACCAATGTTAAGCTCATCCGTTATTCTGAGGTCTTAAAAAAAGATGAGGTTGTTGCTCTGAACTTGTCTGAATCTAATATCGTTAATTCGCCGTATTATTATCTTCAACAAAATGATATTGTTTATGTTGAGCCGGATAAGAATAAGCAGATTATTGCTAATAACAATCCTAACAAAGGTTTGTATTTTCAGATTGGTGCTATATTACTCGCAACCATCGGTTTACTCATTAGATTTAAATAAGCGTCATGGAGTTATTGGATACGCAAACGAAACAAACTAAACATAGACTAGACCTAGAAAAGGAGTTCCGTAAGGCATTAAAGTTTTGGCCTTTGTTTATTGTTCTACCTTTATTGTTTTATGCTGGTGCCAAGATCTACATGCGCTATGCACAGCCACAATATTTTAGCAAGACTACTTTAAAATTTGAGCAGGCTTCGCCTAAACCTTCCACGCAGGCTCTTAATGATCTTAAGAATCTGGGTGTGGGATTTTCTAATGATGAGTTGGACGCTGAAACTGTTGTTATGGTTTCGAAACCTATCTTGGGGAAAGTCGTTAAAAACCTTAATCTTAATGTTAAATACTATTCTGTTGGAAAAATTAAGGAGGTTGAATATTATGATGAGTTACCCATACGCGCAGAGGTTGTTAGTCTAAAGAATCCTGATCAATTTGGGGGTGCTAGTTTTATTTTGGATTCTGGTACGGGGAATAGTTTTAGCTTGTCCTCAGTAGATGGCAGCCATCTTAAGACGTATCAGTTTGGTAGCTTGGTTGATTTAGGATTTGGAAGTGTTATTTTTGAAAAGCAGCCGATTTCGCAGGCTGTTCATCATATCAAAGTCGTCTTCACGAATCCCAAATATGTTGTTTCGGGATTAGAAGGGGCTCTCAATGTTAGAATTTACAAAAGCCTGTTGATGGACATCAACATGGTGAGTCCTACTTATAAGAAATCTGAAGCAATCTTGGCTGAACTTGTAAAAGTTTATAATGATGAAGGGATTAAAGATAAGAACCAGGAGTCGCAGTTTACCGCTGATTTTATTGATAGACGTTTGCAGATTATCACTGATGAGCTAGCGGGCATTGAAAATCAAAAAGAAGGTGTCAAGCGCGACTACCAAATTACGGATCTCGCTACGCAGGCACAGCTTGCCCTTACGAATGTTAATGCTAATACCAAAGAAGTTTTGGGCTATGCCACGCAGTTGGATTTGGTAAGTTCTGTATATCAATTGGCCAATGCAGGAGGCCAAAGCCTTTTGCCTACTGGTTTGGGTTTGTCGGGTGCTATCGATGCGCAGATTAGCCAGTATAATGACTTGGTGCTTACGCGCAATCGTGTGCTAAAACAGGCCACTAATGCCAATCCTGCTGTTATCGAGATGAACAAGCAGATTGGTATTTTGAAGGATGCTATCCGTGGGAATCTTGCCGATGTGCGTCGTAGCTTGCAAGATAATATCTCTCGTTTGCAGGGTGATATCAACCAGGATAAAGGCAAGATTGACCGTTATCCCACGCAGGAGAAAGTTTTCCGAAGTATTGACCGTCAACAAAATTTAAAAGAAGCCTTGTATCTCTTTTTGTTGCAAAAACGAGAAGAAAATGCCATTAACTTAGCTGTGGCATTGCCTAAGGCGAAGGTTATCAATCCGCCCTATACCTCTGGTGTTGTGGCGCCAAAGGGACAGTTGATTATCTGGGGTTCTACCTTGCTGGGTTTTGTCTTGGCGCTAGGCTTTGTGGTTGTGCGAGGCTTAATGGATACTAAGGTGTATAGCAAGGCCGATATACTTAATCTTGTGGATAATGCCACCTTGATTGGTGAAATACCCGAGAGTAAGGCCGATGCGGTTTTGGTAGGTGCTAATGATTTCTCTATGTTTGCTGAATCTTTTAGAATATTGTCTTCTAACCTAAAGTATATTTTAAAGACTAGAAAAACGACGGATGATGCTGCTGTTATCCTTGTTACTTCCTCGGTAAAAGGGGAGGGCAAGACTACGCTATCTATGAATCTGGCGATGAGTCTGGCAGGTAGTTCTAAGGTGTTGATTATAGGGGCAGATATAAGGAATCCCCAGTTGCATCGTTTTGTACCGAGACAAAAATTGGGATTAACGGATTATCTTATCTCGAATGATGCACAAGCTGATGCATATATTTTCTCTTCTGGCTTATCGGAGCATTTGGATGTGATGTTTAGTGGTGCCAAAGCCCCTAATCCTAATGACTTGTTGGATATGGCTAAGTTTGATGAGATGATTGATACACTAAAGGTACATTATCAATACATCATCCTGGACTCGGCCCCTGTTATGCTGGTGTCGGATACTATCCATCTTGTTGATTTGTCGGATGTCATTTTGTATGTTGCTAAAGCGGGTTATACAGAAAAGAGTATGATGCATTTTGCTGATGATTTTAGAAAAGAACATCATATTGACAAGCTCTCTTTTGTACTCAATAGCGTAAAGCCAGAGTTTTCCCGTTATGGGAATAAGTATGGCTATGGGTATTATCATGTGGAATCGAAAAAGGCATTTTTTAAGAAATAATCCTTGTACTTTCTTAAGGCTTTACTTTTATATAGTAATAAACTCATTTTAATTTGTCTAGCAATAAAACCATAGCTAAAAACACCCTGTTTTTGTACTTCCGTATGTTTCTTACAATGGGCGTCGGGCTATATACCTCCAGATTGGTATTGCAAGCATTAGGTGTAGAAGATTATGGAATCTATGGACTGGTTGGCGGTATCGTTAGCATGTTTTCTTTTCTTAATTCTGCTATGTCTGCTGCTACCCAGCGCTATTTGTCTTTTGATATTGGTAAAGGCGATTGTGAGAGATTAAAAAAAACCTTTAATGCAACACTTAATATCCATATTCTTATAGCAGCAATTATTTTGGTATTGGCTGAGACTATAGGGCTATGGTTTGTTAACTATCAACTAAATATCCCTGCGGAGCGTATGTATGCTGCTAATTGGGTGTATCAGTTTTCTATTTTCACATTTATCTTGGGTGTTATACAAGTTCCTTACAATGCCCTGTTGATTGCGCGCGAGCATATGAATGTGTATGCCTATATGAGTATATTGGAGTCTGTGCTGAAACTTGTTACTGTATTGATTTTGGTTAGGTTTGGTAATGATAAATTGATATTGTATGCCGTACTCACCTTTGTTGTCTCCTTTCTTATCCGCATGCTGTATAAAATTTATTGTAAAAAATATTTTAAGGAATCCGAATATGAATTCTATTATGATAAAAGTTATTATAAAGAATTATTAAGCTATTCTGGATGGAATCTTTTTGGGAATATTGCTGCTATTGCACGAGGGCAAGGAAGTAATATTTTACTCAATCTTTTCTTTGGACCTATTGCGAATGCAGCTTATAGCTTGACACTAATGGTACAAGGTATTATAGGGAGTTTTGTCAGTAATTTTCAAACAGCACTCAATCCACAAATTACCAAAAAATATGCGAAAGGAGAAATAGATACCTCATTGAATTTGATATTTAAAAGCTCGAAGTATTCATTTTTTGCGATGTTTATAATCGTTGTGCCATTTCTTTATAATATAGATTATATCATGCAATTATGGTTAGGTAAAGTACCTACTTATGCTATTCAGTTTATTCAATTGGCGTTGATTTATTCTTTAATTGAAACCATTTCTAACCCTTTGATGGTCGGTGCACAAGCCACAGGGAAAATAAAATGGTACCAAATCATTATTGGTAGTTTTATATTTTTAACTCTTCCTATTATATGGTTGGTTTTCAAAATTAATCCTGACCCTAACGCTGTATATTATGTATTGATTGTTAATTCTCTAATTGCATTAATCTTTAGGGTACTCTTTCTAAAAAACATGATAAGTTTAAAAGTTACAGACTACTTAAAAGAAGTTATATTACCAATAAGTGGAGTAAGTGGTTTGACTTTGGCATTATTATATTTTGTAAAATTAAATTTTAATTTTGAGTTAGCAGCATTCTTTTTGATGCTATTAAGTACTATAGTAATTATAATAGCAATATTATTAATAATTTGGACAGTAGGATTAATGAGGTCAGAAAGAGCCTATATAATGAAAAAAATAAGTTTTTAAATAATATTTATGAAAATAGCAATCTTTGGACCTCATGATAGAAATAATTATGGTGATTTATTATTTCCAATAATGATAGAATATGCGATCAATGTTGTGAATAGCAAAGATTATGAGTTCATAAAATATTCTATTGTTGATTCTGATTTAACAAATGTTGGTGCATACAAATCGTATGGATATAAAAAATTTATAAATCAAATTAATGAAGGAGAAATAGATACTATTATTGTAGCTGGAGGAGAAAGTTTAGGCGCAACATGGGGCAGGTTATATTCATATATAAGTCCAATTTATTCATATTTATATGAAAATACTCGATATGCAACATCAAAATATATCTATCCCATAGTATATAAAGTATTGGGAGCACAATCTGAATTTCCTTTTTTTATAAATAAAAAAGATTTTAAAAAGGAAATTAAGGTAATTTATAATTCAGTTGGAGGGATACCGAACGATATAAAATCTAATGAAAGATTTAACCATGCAGATTATTTTGCAATAAGAATAAATTATAATTGTGCTGATAATAATATTTTAATATATCCAGATTCAGCAATAATAATGTCTGATATTTTTGAAAAAGAAAAGTTAATCCAGACAAAGTATAAGGGAATATCCAATTATGTTTTTTTTCAAGTATCTAAGTATAAAATTCAAAATGATATTGAGGATACAATTGCTGAGTTATGCAAAATTTTGGATAATACAAAATACAATATTGTATTATGTCCAATTGGATTGGCAAAAGGACATGATGACCCAGTTATTTTAAAAAAAATTTTTTTATTACTGAAGCATAGTTATAAAAACAGAGTTTCCCTTATAGAACAACCAACTATTTTTGATATTATGGGATTTATATCAAACTCTGCATTTTACATTGGTACAAGTCTACATGGTGTAATTACTGCTATGAGTTATGGTGTTAAATATTTGGCTTTAAATCCAAATCAAAGCAAGATTGTTAACTATATTTTAACTTGGACAGACTTTGAAATAACAAATTTTGTATCCAATACTAATGATTTTTATAAAAATTTTAAAATTATTGATGCATGTGATGAAATACATTCTAAAATATTAAAATCAACCAATGAGCAGAAAATGAAATATTATGAAAGTATAAAAAATATAATTAGAATAATTGAAAAATAATGAAAATTTTAGCTACTATAATTTCATTTAATTCTGAAAAATGGATTTCTAAAAATATACAGTCATTATATAAAAATTCAAAGGATTGTATTGTTGATGTTTTAGTTATTGATAATGGATCAACAGACAAAACATGCCAAATTATACAGCAAAAATTTCCATTTGTTAATTTAATTAGAAATAATGAAAATTTAGGCTTTGGAAAAGCAAATAATATCGCATTTGAATATGCATTAGAGAAACAATATAATTATATTTTTCTAGTTAATCATGATGGTTGGTTAATGTCTGGATTTTGGGAAAAATGTGTTCCTGTTTTAACAAACAATAAAAATTTCGGATTATTATCTCCTTATCATTATGATTCTACAGAAAAAGAATATGATTATAGTTTTAAGCGATATTTACAAACAGTTAAAATGACAGCGGAAACTGAAATAAGAGAAGTTGAATTAATAAATGGTGCATTTTTATTTATATCTAGAGAGTGTTTATTAAAAACGAAAGGTTTTGATCCACTTTTCTTTTTTTATGGAGAAGATATAGATTTATGTCTAAGAGCCAAAGCGCAAGGTTATAAGATAGGAATTATTGAAGGAGCAAATGTCGTACATGATCGTAAAGAAAGATTAATGTCAAAAGAACGGTTGTATTATCATTTAATTGCTAATCATTTAATACAATTTAAGTCTATAAAAACTGGCTTTTATAGTAGTTTTTGTAAAACTATATATAGTGCTATGATTAGTATGTTATCAAAGAATAGAATTACAAGTAGAAAAGATTACATTAAATTAGTATTATATATGTTTGAAAATCGTACAACACTTAAAAAATCCTATGATAGTTTTAAGTAATGACAGGCTCTATAATAATTACAACCTACAATCGTCCCAAATTTCTTAAAAGAGCAATTGACAGTTGTCTGCAGCAAGATACAGATTTTGCATACGAAATTATTGTTGTCGATGACAATGGTCTTGGTACGCCCCAGCAGTTAGAAACCCAACAGCTAGTAGAATCTTACGAAATACTACGTTATTTACCGCTAGAAGTTAATAGTGGTGCTTGCATGGCTCGTAATAAAGGAGTTAATATTGCACAGGGCGATTATATTTTTTTCTTGGATGATGATGATGAGTTTTTACCGATGAAAGTCCAAACACAAATCTTGTTTTTAGAAATTAATAATCATCTTGACGGCTGTTTGGCCGCTTTTAAAAGGATTGATGGCACTACTAGGCAAGAAATTATCGCAACTTCTAATTTTCCAAATATTGGTGATTACAAAAATTTTGTAATACATGGTAATTTTTTCACGCCAATGCTTTGCATACGCAAAGATGCTTTGATAAGAATTGGAGGATTTGATATCATAGATCGATTTCAAGATCGGTTTTTGATGTTGAAAGCGCTTAAAAATGATTTGTCTTTTGCGATAATTGATGTGCCTTTACATATTATGTATGAGCATAACGATTTTAGAATCACAGGTACAAATAGTAAAAAATCCATTATGGCCTTAGATATAATACAAAAAAATATTATTGCAAATAAAGCCGTATTTACTCAGGAAGAGTGGAAACAATATTTGATCAAAGATAATCGCATGCGTGCCGTGATTTATTATAATGCGCCATTATACCATGAAAGATTGAAGGCCATCCCATTATTTTACAAGTCTTTTAGATTAAGTAAAGACACAAAAGATATCAAAATGCTTTTAAAATCTCTTGTTAAATTTAATAGGTTATGAAACTCCTCTACATCACGAACGGCATTAATGGTTCTGGCGGCCTCGAAAGGGTGCTGTCTATTAAAGCATCTTATTTTGCCGAGCAAATGAATTATGAAGTTCATGTGTTGGTGCTTAATAATACACACGAAAGTCGTTTTTATGATTTTAGCTCAAACATTAAGTTTCATTCCATAGAGGTAAAAGGAAATCCGTTTTCTTATTTTTTAAATTATAAAAAAGGAGTGCAGGAGGTTGTTCGTCTTGTAAATCCGGATATTATCTTGGTTTGTGATGATGGTTTGAAAGGTTTTTTTCTTCCAAGTCTTATCACGACTAAAGCCAAATGGATCTATGAGCGACATGTTTCCAAATTAATCGAAATGAGAGATGATTTTGGCTTTGGTAAACGTTTGATAATTCACTTGAAATGGTGGTTGATGGAAAATTTAGCTAAAACCTACGACTGTTTTATTGTATTAACCGAAGGAAACAAAAAAGAGTGGACTTCTTTACAAAACATGCAGGTTATTGCGAATCCGCTCTCTTTTTATCCTGATCGTTCTAGTTCACTTGATCAAAAAGTTGTGATTTGTGTAGGCAAAATATCGTATCAAAAAGGGCAGGATCTTTTGGTCAAAGCCTGGGAAAAAGTACATCAAGCACATCCGGATTGGCAATTGCATTTGTACGGAAAAGAAAATCTTTCGTTTTTAGATACCAATAAACTAACCCATAATATCAAATATTTTCCACCTGAAAAAAATATAAAAGAAAAGTATTTGGAAAGTTCCATTTATGTGATGTCATCACGTTTTGAAGGTTTTGGCATGGTACTAATTGAAGCTATGGCCTGTGGCCTTCCTTGTGTTTCTTTTGATTGTGATTATGGACCTTCAGATATAATTGTTAATCAAGAAGATGGCTATATTATTCCTAAAAACAATATAATTGAGTTTTCTGAGCAATTAATACTATTAATAGAAGATTCTGACTTAAGAAAATCCTTTGGTAATAAAGCTAAACAGGATGTTCGCCGTTATGCTATTGAGAATATATCTCAGAAATGGAACCAATTGTTTAAATCCTTATAAATGAAAATAATCTTCAATACTGACCAAATCCATTTGCACGGTGGCATCGAAAAGGTCATGGCGACGAAGGCTAATTATTTTGCAGCTTTGCCAGAGGTTGAGGTCTATGTGGTAACCACCGAGCAGAAGAATCTACCACCGCGTTATGCATTAGATTCTCGGATAAAGTTGGTGGATTTAGGAGTTGATTATGATCGTACAAAATCTTATTTTTCGATAAAAAATTTAAAGAGAGCAAAACGTCATTATAAAAAGCAAAAGGCTTTATTTAAAAGTTTGAAGCCCGATGTTATTATTTCTCCCAATTTTAATTTTGATCATTATTGGTTGCCTTTTATAAAAGGAAATGCAAAACTTATTAAAGAACGTCACAGCTCCCGTTATCAGGAGGAAGAACAAAGGCAATCGGCATCGTTTCTAAAAAGATTAAAATATAAATTGAGCGATTGGGTGGAGCGACACTATAATCATATTGTTGTTTTAAATGCTGATGAAGCCCACTATGTTAAAACGGGGAATGCTGTTGTTATCCCCAACCCGATAGCATTGTCCCATTTATCCGCAGATATACATTCTAAAAAAGTAGTTGCAGCAGGACGCATTTCACCTGTTAAGAATTTCGGAGATTTAATAAAAGCCTGGGTATTTGTAAAAGCTGAGTTTCCTGATTGGCAGTTGGACATTCATGGCGAAGATTATTTGGGAACCCAAGCAACTTTAGAATCTCAAATTCGTGAAAATGGATTAGAGGATGTTATCAATTTCAAGGGAAGTTCAGACCAGATGCTAGAAGATATGTCGAAGTACAGTATTTATGCGATGACATCAGAAACCGAGTGTTTCCCTATGGTGTTGTTAGAAGCTTTATCGATTGGTCTGCCAACAGTGAGTTATGATTGTCCTAATGGACCTCGTAACATTATTGATAATGGCGAAGATGGCTATCTGGTGAAGCATCACGATGCTGAATCTTTTTCTATGGAGCTTAAAAGTCTTATGCGGAATTTATCGGAGCGTGAAAGATTACAAAAAAATGCGAAACATAATGTGTTGCGTTTTAGTTGTGCCAGCGTTATGAAACAATGGCAGGAATTATTAAATTTACCGCATGTTTGATTGGATTCCTGTAGAACTGTATACATCCTTGCATTATCACGTTTTGTTGCTTGTGATGCTTATTATTTTGGCGCATGCTTTTGTCTATGATGTAAGCGATCAGCAGAGTATTCAGTTTTTCCAAGTATTAGGAGGAATATTGACTTTTTTGCTAGTTCTTTATATGGGGCAGCGGCAGATTAGTGGGCGGTATTTTGGTGATACCTATAATTACGACAAGGCATATAAGCTTTTGCAATCTGGGGAGAGCATTAAAATAGAAAAAGATTTTCTTTTCAATTATATGATGGTCTATTCCAGTAAGATAATGGACATACATGGTTTTCTACAGCTTTGTGTTGTGCTGTACATTGTGCCATGTTATTTTTTTTCTAAGAAGTACTTTGGGAATTATTGGTTTTTCGCTATGTTTATGTTCATGGTGTCATATTCCTTCTGGGCATACGGTGTCAATGGTGTGCGCAATGGATTGGCAACGTCATTGTTTTTGTTGGCTTTGTGCTTATATCATCGAAAATGGCTGATGTATGCCTTGTTAATAATGTCTTATTTTATGCATGCCTCTTTGGTTATCCCCATAGCGGCTTTTGTGGTGTCTGGTCTTTACAAGAATCCTAAAGCTTATTTGGCTATTTGGTTGTTGGCAATTCCTTTGTCGTTAGCTGGAGGTTCTGCGTGGAGCAGCTTCTTTGCAAATTTAGGATTTGCTGAAGATCGGACGCAAGGTTATTTGACTGGAGGTTCGGAGGAGTATAATGATCAATTTTCGCAGAGTGGTTTTCGGTGGGATTTTTTAGCTTACAGTGCTTCTGCTGTATTTGCAGGATGGTATTTTATATTTAAAAAGAAAATTACAGATAAGTTTTATATCCATCTTTTTGGGACTTATTGTATTGCCAATGCCTTTTGGATCTTGGTGATTAACGCTGCTTTTAGTAATCGTTTTGCCTATTTGTCGTGGTTTTTGATGCCCGCCGTGATTGCCTATCCAATGTTTCGGTATAAGCTGTGGGATAATCAATATCGGGTATTTGGGATTATTTTGTTTTTGTATTTTATGTTTACTTATATAATGAATGTCATGTTATAATGAAATCGATTACTGTTTTTACACCAACTTTTAATAGAGCACATCTGCTTCCTAGACTTTACGAAAGTTTGAAAAACCAAACCTCAAAGGATTTCGTTTGGATGATTATTGACGATGGTTCGGTTGATGATACGAAAAGCTTAATAGCACAATGGAGGGAAGAAGCTGATTTTGAAATCCAGTACCATTACAAAGAGAATGGCGGTATGCATACTGCTCATAATCTCGCGTATTCTTTAACAGAAACCGAGTTGAATGTCTGTATCGACTCAGACGATGCAATGACAAAGGATGCTATTGAACTAATCGTAAAGCTTTGGGAATCCATTGATAATAAATCCAATGTCGCAGGAATCATTGGGTTAGATGTTGATAGAGAAGGGAAGATAATCGGAACGAAAATCCCCGAACATTTAGAGAAAGGTAGTTTACACGATTTATATCATCTTCATAATGTTAAAGGTGACAAAAAATTAGTTTTAAGAACTGATGTTGTGAGAAGCTATCCACCTTACCCTGAATATGAAGGTGAAAAATTAGTGCCTTTGGGGATTTTGTATTTAATGATTGGCAAAGATTATAATCTTTTGTATGCCAATGATGTATACTGCATTGTTGAATATCAGGATGGCGGCTCTACGAATTCCATCTTAAAACAGTACAAACAATCACCAAGAGGATTTGCATATAGTAGGAAACTTCAAATTAAACACGGTGATGGCATCTCAAACGAAATCAAGAATTATGTACATTTAATTTCTTCTTCTATTTTTGCAAAAGATATTCCCCTAGCATTTAAAGGCGTTAATCCACTAAAAAGTTTATTCATTTATCCTTTTGGTATCCTACTACATATCTATATTCTATTAAAAATTAAAAGTTCATGACCCAACCCATTCGAATCCTACAAGTTGTTACTATTATGAATTTAGGCGGATTAGAAAGTTTTCTAATGACCATTTATAGGAATATTGATCGATCTAAAGTTCAGTTTGACTTTTTAGTCCACAGACAAGAAAGAGGAGCTTTTGATGATGAGATTGAAAATTTAGGTGGTAAGATTTTTAGATTGAATCCTATTCGGCCCGCACGGTTTTTTCAATATCAAAAAGAACTCAAATCATTTTTCTTAGACCATAAAGAATATAAAATTATTCATTCTCATCTCAATGAAAATAGCGCCATAGTATTAAATGTCGCCAAAAGATTAAATATCCCAATACGTATAGCCCATTCACATGCAAAAGCAACTGCTGGACCTTATAAATTTTTAAGAGAATTTATTAAAACGAGAATTTATCCAAATTCCACCTTGAATCTGGCATGTTCAGAAGATGCAGGAAAATGGCTATATGGTGGAAAAGATTTTGACGTTTTTAAAAATAGTGTGGATGTAGAAAAATTTAAATTCCCCCAAAATTCAGAAAAAATAAAAACTTTAAAAGATGAAGTAGGCATTGATAGTAAAGACTTTGTAATGGGATTAGTGGCGCGATTTAGTTTTACTAAAAATCATATATTTTTAATTGATGTTTTTAATGAATATCAAAAATTAAATCAATATTCTAAACTACTTCTTGTTGGAGATGGTGAGTTGAAATTAGAAATAAATAATTACATTAAAGAATTAAATCTTCAAGAAAAAGTCTTATTTACGGGCAATGTTAGTAATCCCCAAGACTATTTAAGTTTAATGAATATATTTGTCATGACATCATTTAATGAAGGTATGCCTGTTGTCTTAATAGAAGCACAGTGTAATGGCTTACCTGTTTTAATGTCTGATACCATACCAGCAGAGATTGAAATTACAGATTTAACTTATAGAGAATCTTTAAATTCTTCTCCAAAACATTGGGCTAATAAAATAAATGAGATTAAAGAATTGCATAAAGATGACCATAGAGAACTATATAAAACCATAATTAAAGATAAAAACTATGATATTAGTTCAAATGCTCAGAAATTAATTGATCTTTATATGTCTAATTATCAAGAATCATTAAAAAATTAATATATAATGAAAATTCTAATTGCAGGCGATTATTGTCCCATTGGTCGAAACGCCCAAATAATAGAGAAAGAAGAATATGTTTCTTTATTTAATGGTTTTGAGAATCTTACAAAGCAAGTAGATTATTCCATTGTGAATTTAGAATGTCCAATTACGGTTTTTAATGAAAGAATAAATAAAACAGGACCTTGTATAAAAACTGAGGACACGAAGGCTCTGGCTGCTTTAAAATTTGCTGGTTTTGACTTACTCACTTTGGCAAACAATCACATTCAAGATTATGGTTCAAAAGGTGTTAAAGATACCCTCAAAAATGCGCATGATTTTGGCTTTGAAACTGTAGGAGCAGCGGACAATTTAAAGAATGCGAAAAAGCCATTTATTAAAGAAATACAAGGAATAAAAGTAGGTGTCCTCAATGTTGCGGAAAATGAATTTTGTGCTGCGACAGATCAATCAGCAGGAGCTTATACATTCAACTTAATTGATAATCTCCAAGAAGTTAAGCTTCTTAAACAAAAAGTAGATAAACTTATTCTTATTTACCACGGTGGAAGAGAACATTACCAATTACCTTCACCTGAATTACGAAAACGGTTTCGGTTTTTTATTGAAAATGGGGTAGATGCAATTGTAGCCCATCATACACATTGTTTTAGTGGTTATGAATATTACAACAACAAACCTATAGTTTACAGTTTAGGAAATTTCATTTTTGATTATAAGAAGAAATACCAAAAAGGAATATGGACGGAAGGAATGAGTGTAATTTTAAATTTAGTAAATAATGAATTTACGGTTGAGTTAATTCCCCATTTTCAAGGAAGAGAAAATGATTCCACATTGCATTTATTAGAAAACGAAAATAAAAAGGAGTTTTTAAATAAAATAGATAAATTGAATGCAATTATTTCTGATGATACTCTTTTCATGGAAGAGTGGGATAACTATATAAAATCACAAGAGAAGTTTTATTTATCCAGTTTATATATCAAAAACATTTATTTTCGAATGTTATTTATAAAAGGATTCCTTCCTATTTCCCTTCTTCGGAATAAACATAATAAATTAATCTTAAATCTTATGCGGTGTGAAGCACACCGTGAAATTATGATAGATGTATTATCAAATGAATTGGGTTCACATGAAAGATAAAATCTATAAAATATTACCAGACTTTTTACAAAATTTTTTGATAAGTCTTTTCAATATATTGGCTTATAAAGAACGTTACGGCGGAAAGTATCAGTTTTATCTAAAGCGGTTTAAAGATAATCGTCAACTTTCTAGGGCAGCTTTGAAAGATATTCAAAAACAAAGGTTCTCTGAGTTTTTGCACCAAGCAATATCTAAATCTGAATATTATAAAGACTATCCGTTGGTTGACTTAGCAAATATTGAACAATTACCTATTTTAAAAAAAGAGGATTTAAGACAACATATAAAAGAAGTATTTACTATTACTAAAAGTGATGGTATTGTTTCTAAGACAGGTGGAACAACAGGGAAGTCTTTGGAAGTTTTGTTTTCTAAGGAAAATATGCAGGAACGTTTTGCAATGCTAGATGATTTTCGTGGACGATTTGGTTATAAGCTAGGAAAGAAAACAGCCTGGTTTTCTGGAAAAGATCTATTGACAGCTAGTGATATTAATAAGAAACGTTTTTGGAAAACCGATTTTATCCATAAGGTTCGTTATTATTCAACTTTTCATATCAAAGATGATTATCTTAAATATTATGTTGAAAATCTCATTAAATATCAACCTGAATATATGGTGGGTTTTCCATCGAGTATTTTGGAAATTGCAAAATGCGGTATTGCTAATGGATATGATTTTCCGGCTAACTGTATCAAAGCTATTTTTCCCACAGCAGAAACGATTACAGAAGAAATGCGTGCTGTAATTGAAGCTTTTTTTAAAGCCAAACTTATTGATCAGTACGCATCGTCTGAAGGAGCACCTTTTGTTTTTGAATGTCGCAATGGACATTTGCACCTTGAATTACAAAGTGGTGTTTTTGAGGTGTTGGATGACTCGAATCAACCTACTTTTGAAGGTAAATTGGTTGTTACGAGTTTTACTACTGAGGCAACTCCTTTAATTAGATATGATATTGGAGATTCCATTATTTTGGATGATGCTGATAAAGTTTGTGGGTGTGGGAATAACAATCCTTTAGTTAAAAAGATTCTGGGACGTATTGATGATTACATATTTTCACCGCAAACAGGAAAGATTAACTTGGGAAATATTTCTAATACCTTAAAAGATACAAAGGGCATTATTCGTTTTCAAGCCATACAGAATGAATTGAATCAAGTCAATATATTAATTATTACTGATTCTAAAACATTCGATGCTAAAAGTTATGATAAATTTTTAGCGAACTGGAAGGCTCGTGTTGGTGACGAAATGATTATTAATATTCAGGAAACAGATTATATTCCTGTTGAGAAGAGTGGGAAGTATAGAATTGTAAAAAATAATATCAAACATCTGATATAGTGATTTTTTTATGTAGATTTTGGCATCTCGGCTCTGCTCGATGGCCTGAGGGGACTGGGGACTGGGGGTGGTGTGTTAATCTATGATGTATTCTATGACTTTTGCATGTTCTAGCCCTGTGTAGGTGCAGAATTCTTCGATGCTAACGAGGTGGTGCTCTGGTTTGTTATAGTGTTTTCTGATTTTTTGAATGAGCGCGCGGCTGTAACGCTCACTACGTCCTGTAATTCTTTGGATGTCTTTTGGG
The DNA here is from genome assembly GCF_011058315.1 of Chryseobacterium sp. POL2. Taxonomy (NCBI): domain Bacteria; kingdom Pseudomonadati; phylum Bacteroidota; class Flavobacteriia; order Flavobacteriales; family Weeksellaceae; genus Chryseobacterium; species Chryseobacterium sp. POL2. The sequence goes on from NZ_CP049298.1 coordinate 2,609,528, forward strand.
TAGATGCATAGCCTTGTCAGTTTGCTAATCATGTCTAAGGTTTTTGATAAACAAAGATTGGTAGACTGAATGAATTTTTTACGGTAGTCTTTCGGTAGTACCGAAAGATTTTTTAGCTTTTTGACCTATCCTTGCTGTATTTCTACTGGTAAACCGCTATCCATGCTCCGCTAAAATGAACGCCTATCTTAAGGCGATTGCCGATTTGTGTGGTGTTACCAAAGGTTGAACCATCATGTTGCCCGTTATACATTGGCTACTACAATAAGGCTTTCTAATGGTGCTTCTATAGAATACGTTAGCAAAATGCTAGGTCATAAAAGTATTACAACCACACAGTATTACACTAAACTCCTCGACAAGAACGTGGGTGAAGATATGTTGATTTTAAAAGAAGTATAAAATTAAAAATACGTAGCCCTATTAAATCAATTTAACATTTCAGATGTTTTCAATTTATATATAAATACAGGTGTTCTTATCCGTTTATAATTTCCCCTCCATTAGGATGAATAACCTGACCGGTAATATAACTTGAATCTTCGCTTGCTAAAAATAGAAAACTCGGAGCCACCTCATTAGGCATTCCTGCACGCTTCATTGGTGAATCGCTTCCAAATTCCGAATTTTTTTTTGGTGAGAAAGAAGAACTGATTAATGGCGTCCATATTGGGCCTGGTGCGACTGCATTCACTCGGATCCCTTTATCTACCAGATTGGAGGCTAAACTTCTTGTAAAAGACAGGATTGCTCCTTTCGTTGCGGAATAATCAATAAGTTGGGGGCTTCCTCGGTAAGCTGTTACAGAGGATGTATTAATAATACATGATCCTTTTCTGAGAAATGGTAAGGCATATTTTGTAATCCAGAAATAAGAGAAGAAATTATTTTGAAATGTTCTTAACAATTGGTCAGTAGAAATTTCTTCTAATGACGCGGATTCCCAATGCAAAGCCGCATTATTTATAAGGATATCTATTTTTTTATAAATTTTTATTGTCTTTTCAATTACTTTTTTGCACTGGCTTTCTTTTGCTAAATCTGCTTTTATCAATGTGCATTTTCTTGAAAATGTTTCTACCTCTTTTTTAGTTTGTTTGGCATCGTTGGTTTCGTTGAGGTAGGCAATGATAATATCGGCTCCTTCTTTTGCGAATAGCAGCGCTACAGCTTTTCCAATACCGCTATCTCCTCCTGTAATCAATACTACTTTATCTTTAAGTTTTCCTTCTTTAGAATAGCTGATTGGATTAGTTTCGGGAAGAGGAGACATTTTGTTTTCAGTTCCGGGTCGGTTTTGAGATTGTTTAGGTCTCAAAGCTCTTTTTTTTTGTTTTTTCATAAGCTTTTATTAAAGCTAATGCAATAATTATGCATTAAAAAGTTAGCCTATACAATATTGACTCATAATTTATGCGGTATTCTACTATCAAAGGGGGGATTGATGAATTTGTAGATCATAAAAATTAAAATAAATAATATACTATATTGATTAAGATCTAAACAATAAAAAAAGTAAAAACTATTGATTATAGATGGATGCTATTAATAATCCGATATGCATAGATTATTTTAGTAGACCGCTGTTTGAAATCATAAAATTTACATAAATATTGCTGTATTTTTGTAAAGTAAATTAAAAATATGACCATATATAACATTTTACTTAAATAATAAATGTGAAATTCGAATTTTTGAAAACAATTTCATTTATAACTTGTAGGTAAGTATTATTATGCTCAGTTGTACAAAACAAGGACAAAAAATCCTAATATTCTGATACTACTTTAGGTCTTAAAAGAATAATGATTCAATAGTAATAAGTGTTAATAAAAGTAATAAGGTTTGTATTGTATATGGGGGGATGATAGCATGTCTTTTATCAAAGTTGGTAGAACGTTATTTTATCCTGTTAGTTTTTTTAAATGCAGGTTGGAGACTTTGATATGATTTAGTGCGGATTTATATAGTTATTAATGACTAATAATAGATTGAGAAAATAAACTAGCTGTATTAATGATAATAAAAATCAATATCTTTACACCATATGCAATTTTTATGAGTAAAAAAGTAATTAATAGACTAAAGGTAGTACTTGCAGAGAAGAATGTAAGTAGTAAATGGCTTGCAGAACAGTTAGATAAGAACGAGGCTACAGTTTCAAGATGGTGTACAAACGAGGTTCAACCGCCACTAAAGACTTTTGTAAAAATTGCAGAAAAACTGGATGTTAAATTAACCACATTGTTCAATGACTAATCACAACAATAGCACTAAAATTCCTTTTAAGGTTTCGGCAAGAACTGCTAGGCTTATTGGAAGGGAAAATATAGCTTCTTCCAAAGGAGCAATTATTGAATTGGTCAAAAATGGTTATGATGCTGACAGTAAAATTAGCATTGTGTATTTTGATAATAAATTTTCAACGGTTTTAAATGAAATAACTGAAGAATATGTAAGCGAATTAAATTCTTTAGGAATATCAAAAGTCGAAATCTTTGATTTATACGAAAAGGATATTGAAAACGACAATGCATATGTAATTAAGAAAGATGTTGATGAAGAAAAAAAGAAACAATTCAAAAACATAATAGCTAAGTTTTGTTCATTATACATTATTGATACTGGAGAAGGTATGACACAGAAAATTATTCGTGATTATTGGATGACGATAGGTACAGATAATAAGGCGAATGATGTTTTCACTAAGTCAGGAAGGGTAAAAGCTGGTGCAAAAGGAATCGGTCGATTTGCCCTTGATAAATTAGGTGGCATTTGTGAGATGACAACAATATTTAATCCGGAAGTACACGAAAACGATGTAGATGAGAATGGAGTTGCAACTGATTACTCGGGCTATAGATGGATTGTTAATTGGGAAGATTTTGAAGGAGAGTTTAAAACAATAGACAAAGTTGATGCAGAGTTGATTGGCATAAATGCAAATTCAATAATTGAAGAAATTGAAGCACAAATACCATTCTTGGATTTATCAAAAATTAATTTTGAAGAAGGTGCTCAATTTGGAACGATTTTAAAAATATCAAATCTAAGAGATAATTGGGAAGATTTCTATGTTGACCAAGTTTTTACCGATTTGGAAGTACTTGTTCCACCAAAAGAAGTTGGGGAGTTTGAAATATATCTTTTTAGCTCTCTGGCGCAAAATAAATATGGTGAAGTATTAGGTTCAGTTTGTGATGATTATGACTATAAATTAGTTGCAAAGGCTGATGAAAATCAAAATATTTCAATTACAGTTTATCGTGAAGAGTATGATGTTGAGTTAATTCCAAATGGATTTTTTCAGAGAGAAGCGATGAAGAATGAGCCTTACAGAAAAGAAGATTTCCTTCAAGGATTTTGGAAAAAGGAAACATCATTTTCTCAAATATTGATGGGTTTTAAAGAACGTGACGAGGATAATACGTTTGACAATATTGGGGTTTTTGAATTTACATTTTACTTCCTAAAAAGAAGCTATTCAAGCGATGACGCAAGCCGTTTCTTTTACAAAGGATTTATGTCAAATAATCGTAAAGATTGGTTGAATAAATTTGGAGGAATTAAACTATTCAGAGATAACTTCAGGGTAAGACCATACGGAGAGGCAAAAGATGCAGCGTTTGATTGGTTAAGTTTGGGTAATAGAAAAGCGGCAAGTCCTGCGGGTGTAGCAAAATCGGAAGGCGGATATAGAGTTGAGCCGGAAAATGTGGCTGGGGCAGTAAAAATTTCAAGGTTAACCAACGTAAATTTTGAAGATAAATCAAGCAGAGAAGGTTTGCAGAATAATAAAACCTTTGATGTGTTTAAGCAGCTTTTAGCAGGGATAATTAATGTTTTTGAAGACGACAGGGCATTTATTGCAAGAGAAATGGATGCTTATGATGATGAAAGATTTGGAGCAGAAAGGAATAGAAAAAAAGCTGAAGATTTGGCTAAAAAAATCGTTGCAGATTCCCGTGAGAAAAGAAAGCAAAGGGAAGATAATCCTAATAATGCTACCAATGATAATACATCCGAAGAACAACAAGCAAGTGATAGAGAAAAGGAAATTTTAGCAATTGAGATAGAACGTAAAGAAGAACAAATCGAAAAACTTAAAGACGAACAAAAAGTATTACGAGGATTAGCAAGTAGCGGTATTGTTTTAGCGTCTTTTAGTCACGATTTGAGTAAATTAAACGATGTATTGAGTTCAAGAACTGATAAGTTAAAAGAGCTAATTTCTGAAAAAATTAAAGAGGAAGATTATATTCAAGTTGAACGAAGAAAGAATCCTTTTTCTCAGATAGAGAAAATAAAAACACAGGATGTTAAACTTCAGAATTGGTTAAATTTTTCAATGGGTGCTACTAGAAAGGATAAACGGAAAAGGCCGCAAGTATTCCTTCAAAATTATTTTCTTGAATTTAAAGAAGATTGGAAAACAGTATTGGATGAAAGAGGTACTAATTTAGAAATTTCAGAAATAGAAGATATTGAGTTACGAGTTTTTGAAATCGACCTTGATAGTATTTTTAATAATCTTTTGGTTAACTCTATTGAAGCTTTCAATCTAATGAAGGTAAATAGACAAAGAGAAATACAAGTAAAAGTTCACTCTAATGGGAAAGAAGTTATTTTTGACTATGCTGACAATGGTACAGGATTATCTAAAGATATTGAAAAAGCAGAAATTATTTTTGAGCCATTATTTACAACTCGAAGAAACCCACATACTGCTGAAGAGGAAGGCACAGGATTGGGTATGTGGTTAGTACAGTCAATTGTTAAAGAAAATGATGGAAACCTAAAACTATTATTCCCTGAAAATGGATTTGGTTTAAGAATTTCATTTCCTGTAAAATATAAAAGACAAAAGGATGGACAAGTATAAAATACTCTTTATAGATGAGGAGAGAGATAGCTTTGATGATTTTCTTGATTATGTTGAAAAATCACCCAGGGCGGGTGAAATAGAACCGTTAACACAGCTACCCTTGGAAGATTTAGATTCTATGATTGAAAAAATCATAGACATTTCTCCTGATGCAATCATAACAGATTTCAATCTGAATGAAAAAAGAGTTGATATTGATTATAACGTTCCATATAATGGAACAGAACTCCTTGAAACATTTCTTTCAATAAGAGATGGTTTCCCGTTCATTGTTTTAACTGCTTTTGATGATATTGCTGTTAATCAGGCTGATGATGTAAATAAAGTATATGTAAAAAATATTTTGCACAAGTCAAATAAAGAAGAGATGACAAAAGCAAAGGCAACATTTTTGGATAGGGTAATAGCATCAATAAATCATTATCAAGCAAAATTGAAAAATGCTGAAGAAGAACTCGTTCAATTATTGGAAAAGAAAAAGGCAGGTAAAACGAATTATGATGAAGAGCAAAGAATTATAGAGTTAGATGGTTTTATTGAAAAATCCGTTGACAAAGGTTCGTCGATACCAAACGAGTATAAATTGTCTTCAAATACTGATAGATTAGGAGAATTATTGAGCAGGGTCGATAATATGATTAACAAGTTAAATAAGGATGGTAATGACAATTGATTTTAGAAATGATAATCCACAACGAACTTGTAATAAGACATATGTAAACTATCGGAGTTTCAAACCTTATCTTAGGGCGGATTTTAGAATGAAATGCGGTTATACTGATTGTAGCGATTTTTGGTTTGGAGGTACAAAGACGTTTCATATTGACCACTTTAAACCAAAAAGTAAATTTCCTGAACTTGAAACTACTTATTCTAATTTAGTTTATTGTTGCTCTTATGTGAATGTTCTGAAATCGGATGATGAAAATGAGTATTTGGATCCCTGTGAAGTAAACTATAATGAACATTTTGAAAGGGATAATGATGGAAATATTTTTCCAAAAACTGGGTCTGCAACAGCAGCCTATATGCACAAAAATTTGAAAATGTTTTTAAAGCGTTATCAGATTATTTGGACATTAGATAAATTGATTGAAAAAATTGACCTACTTGGTGAGGTAATTGAAAAGAATGTAAACGTTTCTGATGAAATTAAAAAAGAATACATTAATCTAAATATTGAATTTCATAAATACAGAAAATTTTTAAGTAAGGAACAATAGATTATTCAGATGAACCCAAAAGTTTTTAAATTCCTCGAATCATCTGCTCTACCACCAAAAGATGTGGATAGACTTATTGTTTCTGCTTTTATCGAGATAAACAATCTTAGACTAGTAAATAATCTACTTCTTAAAGATTATTCTATAACCAAGAGAAATACAAAAAAAAGAAAAAAACTAAATGAATTTATTGCAATTGTAAAAGATGAAATTGAAGAATTTAATATAGAAGAGCTAATTGAACTCTTCGAGTTCGTTATTTCCCCTTCTGACAGAATTGTAAATGGTGCAATATATACTCCCTCAGATATTAGAGATTATATTGTAAACGAATCATTTAATAGAGATAATCTTGATATTGAAAACTGCCAAATTGCAGATATTGCGTGTGGTTGTTCGGGATTTTTATATACGGCTGCAAAAGAACTAAAAAGTAGAACGAATAGTACATATCAATACATTTTTGAAAATCAAATTTATGGTTTAGATATTCAACAATATTCAGTAACTCGTAGTAAATTACTATTGAGTTTATTAGCATTGTCTGAAGATGAAGATTTTGAAGAATTTCATTTTAATATTTATCAAGGGGATGCTTTACTTTTCAATTGGCAAGAAGTTATTAATAATTTTAATGGTTTTGAAATTATAGTTGGAAATCCGCCTTATGTTTCAGCTCGTAATTTAGATGAAGATGCTAAAGAAAATGTAAAACTTTGGGAGGTTTGTTCAACAGGAAACCCAGACTTATATATTCCATTTTTCCAAATTGGTTATGAGAATTTAGCTCCTAATGGAATTCTTGGTTTTATTACAATGAACACTTTTTTCAAGAGTTTGAATGGTAGAGCTTTAAGAGCATATTTTGAAAGAAATAATACTTCTATCAAGATTATTGATTTTGGCACTCTTCAGATTTTTAAATCGAAGAGCACTTATACATGTGTTTGCTTTATAGAGAAAACCGAACGGAATTATATCGAATATTATAAATCGGTTAATAAGGAGTTACCAACGAATGCTAATCTTTATCATAAAATTAATTATCAAAATTTAGATGCAAAAAAAGGTTGGAATCTTAATAATAATGAAATCATTTCTAGAATTGAGTGTGTTGGAAATCCTTTTGGAAAGAAATATAAGACAAGACACGGTATTGCAACACTTAAAAATGATATTTATATTTTCAAACCTGTAGAAGAAGATGAGGATTATTTTTATCTTCAGAATGGTAGTCTTTTTCCAATTGAAAAAGGGATTTGTAGAGATATATTAAACTCAAATAAATTGAGTCGAGAAGTTGATTTTGATAATGTTGTTGAAAAAGTTTTGTTTCCATATGATAATAAAGTAAAACCTAAAGCATTAGAAGAAGAGTTTTTGCAAGACACATATCCAAGAGCATTTGAATATTTACAAAGAAAAAGACTAATACTTTCTAAAAGAGATAAAGGTAAAGGAGAATATGAAAAATGGTTTGCTTTTGGTAGAACGCAATCTTTAGAAAAAGTAGGAAATAAATTATTCTTTCCTAAGTTTTCAGATAAGATTCCCAGCTATTTAATAAGCAATGATATTGATTTAATGTTCTACAATGGTCAAGCAATTATTGGTCACTCTGAAGAAGAAATGCATTTGATTAAAAAGATTATGGAATCACGCTTGTTTTGGTATTATATTAAAACAACCAGTAAACCTTATTCTTCAGCATATTATTCTTTAAACGGAACTTATATCAAGAATTTTGGTATTCCAGAGTTTACTAATGATGATATTGATTTTCTAATCAGTGAAGAAAATAGAAATATCATTGATGCTTTTTTAGAGGATTACTATGATATACAATTGACAGACGAAATGGTATTTTAAACCACGCTCTGCCAATCCCAAGAAAAAATACGGCTTTATACAGTAATCTCTGTATAAAGCCTTTTTTATTTGCTGTATCAAAACAAAAACTTGTAATATCCTTACAAGAGCTATCCTAGCTTTATCAATTTGGATTTATCTACTAAAAAAAGATTTAAAAGAAACAGAACAAGTATTACAACAATGTTCGGAAAGATACTATGAGAAAATTGGTAAGCCAGAATGAAAAAGAAATTGGGGTTTTACGATTACAAACAACTCTCTGTTAATGATCAATATGACTTGGTCTTTAAAGAGGGCGTATTTTTAGGGGCAAGCGAGATAGGAAGTCGAAAATTTGCACTATACCAACTTTACAATTTTTATGTTGAGGTGGAATATGATGCTGATGCTAATAAAATTGTAAATCTAGTTTGTAAAAGTTATAAATGAATTATTTCTCATCTATGGTTTATGAAAAGATAAATCGCGAATTTTGTAAATACTTATAAATTTTTATAAAGATTATTTAATCTACTTTTCCCTTTAATAGCATCATCTACTTCTTTGTTTGTAACATTTTGTACTAATTGAAAAAAATAATCAATATTGATATTAAAGTAATTGGATATTAAATATAAATTTTCTAAAGTAGTATTGGGTAAGGTTTCTTCTCTGGCACTATTCCATGATTTATTATATTTCTCAGAAATATCATTGTTCAAATATTGCTGTGTCATAGGTTTTCCTTCAATTAATAAGTCGGTTCTTAATTTTTTAAAAACAATTCCTACAGCAACTTTATATCTAAATATTTCTCTTTGAAATTTCACAGAGTAAAATAATTTATAAAAATTCAGACTTTCAACGACGTTTATGTCGTTATTATTTATTACATTTGTAAAATAAGTTACAATAAAAGTAACTTTGCGATACTTCAACGAAATTATAGAAGCTATTGCTTAGAATCTTGTAATAGAAAACTGGTAATTTTTAAACACACAAGACGATAAGTAAGCGGCTCACGACCTAGGCGTGGGTCTCTTCCTCTTATCTGTGTGTAAGGTATACCAGTACCCCTATTACTGATAATGTAGAGTACCCATGCCGTTTTGTTTCCTATGCTGTCAGCTTTTTCTACGACAAGCGATATTTTCAAAAATACTGATGTGGTCAAGTGATACTTTATCTCGCAGTGCTGCATACAGAACGACAGTAAGAATAGGGTGTACAACCTATTGCGGCTTTTAGTAGCTAACACGTGGAAAATTTCATATCATTAATTTGTTTAGACTGGTAGTGCTGTAGCATTCCCCCACAATGCAAACCTCATTGCAGTGCTACCGTCTTTTTTAGTTGAGAGTCGAGAGATAGGGGACTGGGGACTGGAGACTGGAGACTGGAGACTGGTGACTAGAGATTGGGGATTGGGGACTGGGGATTGGTGATTGGTGGGTGTGACAAGAATATAGTAAGGGACAGAATAAAAATGCTCTTTCCTGATAGTTTGGCGACCATGCAAGGAAAGAGCGGTAGTAATTAATATTAATTAAAAACCATTTCAAAAGTATGAAAAAAAACTTTTGTAGACTAGGCCATTTTCGATTGGGTCTAGGCTTCGCCTTGCTCGTCTCGGGTATGGCATTTGGCCAGATGCGCAGCATCAGTGGCAGTGTGATGGATCGTGACAGGCCTTTATCGGGTGTTACGGTAAGACAAAAAGGAACGGAGCTAATTGCTGTAACCGACAAAGAAGGTAGGTTCCAAATAGAGGTTAATGGCAGTGATGCCGTACTGGAGTTTGAACATCCCGACTATGAGCAGGTAAGTGAGCGCATAGGACAGGAGAACCGCATTAAGGTGTTGCTGTCTAAAGCGATAAATAAGATAGAGGAAGTATTGATTAATGCGGGCTACTACACTGTAAAAGACAAAGAACGGACGGGTAGTATTGCTAAGGTCACCGCAAAGGACATCGAGAACCAACCTGTAACCAATGTGTTGTCGGCAATCCAAGGTCGCGCATCTGGCGTTAATATAGTCCAGAGTAGTGGTGTGCCAGGGAGTAATTTTGATGTTCAGATAAGGGGGCAAAATAGTTTGCGTACTTTGTCTAATAGTGGTATTAATGGTAGTGCTCCTTTGTATGTTGTAGATGGGGTGCCTTTAGGAAGCGATACCTCTACCTTATCGACAGCTTCTCTATTACCAACAAAAAGTATAAACCCGCTTAACACTATAAACCCCGATGATATAGCTTCGATAGAGATCCTTAAAGATGCCGATGCCACGGCTATATATGGCTCTAGGGGAGCAAATGGGGTGGTGCTAATAACGACAAAAAAAGGACGGTCGGGAAGCCCTAGATTGGTGGTAAATACGTCTTACGGTTTTAGTCAGTCGCTTTCTAATCTCAATATGATGAATACCGAGCAATACCTCAAGGTTCGGCGTAAAGCGTTTGCAAACGATGGCATTTCCACGTATCCCACCACAGCATACGATATTAATGGAATTTGGGATCCCAAGCGCTATACCGATTGGAAAAAAACACTCATAGGGCATACGGCAGATTATACAGATACCCGTTTTTCTTTAAGCGGAGGTAGCGAGCAGTTGACGTTTTTAGTAAGTGGTTCTAACAATGTACAACACACTGTTTTTGGCAAAGATTTTAAATATGTAGATAATAATATATCCAGTAGTTTGGCGTATAAATCTGCCGATGGTAAATTGGTGCTTAATCTAAGTAACCGCTATTCTAATCAGCAAAATAATATTCCACAATCTGATATTACAACTCAAGCTTATTTCTTATCACCTAATGCTCCAGCTTTATATCATCAAAATGGGAGTCTAAATTGGGAGAACAATACGTTTTCTAATCCTATTGCAGCTTACGAAGCTACATATTCATATAATAATCGTCAGTTTTTAAATAGTTTCAATGTTGGATATGAACCGGTTAAAAATCTTAAACTAAAACTTAATGGTGGATATAATTATACGGTTTTTCAAGAGTTATTGCTTAAGCCAAATACGATGTATAACCCATCTATAGCTTTAGGGCAATCCAGTGCCAATTCTTCGGCAAGTAAACGAAATCAAAATAAAAATTCTTTTATTGTAGAGCCTCAAGTTGAGTGGTTGTTTGCAAAAAATAATCACAAGGTAGATGTGTTAGTTGGGGGCTCTCTTCAAAAAGATTCAAACAGCCAAGGTTCAATTAGTGGGTTGGGTTTCGAGAGTAATGCATTTATTACAAATATAGGTGCTGCAACTACGAAAAATATTCAGGATCAGATAACAGTCGATTATAAATATGCAGCGGTGTTTAGCCGATTCAATTACCATTATAAGGATCGTTATTTTCTTAATGTTACAGCTCGTAGAGATGGTAGTAGTCGTTTTGGACCAGATAAGCGGTATGCTAATTTTGGTGCGGTTGGCGCTGCTTGGATTTTTTCTGAGGAGGCATGGCTGAAAAATCAACACTACTTATCTTATGGAAAACTAAGGGCTAGCTTTGGCACATCGGGTAGTGATAATATTGGCGATTATCAATATTTAGATTCTTATACGGTGTCGTCTTTGGCTTATAATAATATTACAGGGCTATCACCCATGCGTTTGTTTAATCCTAATTACAGTTGGGAGAAAACCAATAAACTGGAAGCTGCTTTGGAATTAGGCTTTTTCCAAAATCGTATTAATTTCAATTTATCATGGTATCGCAATCGATCTGGTAATCAGTTAGTAGGATATCAGTTGCCGTCCATTACAGGGTTTACAAGTGTAGTTGCTAATTTGGATGCTGTAGTACAAAATCAGGGTTGGGAAATAGAGCTTTCCTCAGAGCCAATTATTGGAGATAAATTTAAATGGAGTAGTAGTTTTAATTTAAGTTTTCCATCGAATAAGTTAATCGCTTTTCCAGGTATAGAAGGTTCTACTTACTCTAACAATTATATCGTTGGTAAGTCACTTAATATTGTTAAGCTTTATCAGTTCGAAGGTATCGATCCTACTACAGGTCTCTATACGTTTACAGATTTTAATAAGGATGGTAAGATTTCGTCTCCCAATGATAATAAGGCGGTAGAAAATATTGGGGTTCGGTTTTTTGGAGGATGGTCCAATAATCTAAAATTTAAAAATTGGAATATATCTTTTCTATTTCAGTTTGTAAAACAAAAGAATCGCAATTATAATTATATTATGCCTTTGCCTGGTAGTATGAATAATTTACCTGTAGAACTACTAGATGTTTGGTCGTCAGATAATCCATCGGGGCAATATATGCCCTATACAAGCATTAGTAAGCCTGCTTTTACTTATTTTAGAGCAAGTACCGCAACCGTATCAGACGCATCATATATTAGGCTAAAAAATATACAAGTTGCCTATAACATCCCTCTAGAAAGTAGATTTGTTAACAACGTTAAAATTTATTTCCAAGGGCAAAATCTACTCACTTTTACAAAGTATTTTGGGATAGATCCCGAGTTTCAATTCATAGGATTTGCTCCTCCAGTTCGTACTTATTCTTTCGGTACTCAGTTTAACTTTTAATTTTTACCTATTATGAAAATACTATCAATAATTACAATAGTTATTCTAATGATATTGTGTTCTGTGCTTTCGTGCGATAAATTAGTAGATGTAGATGTTCCACAAAATCAAATGGATAAATCTACAGTGTTCGAAAATAATCAAACGGCTTATGCTGCATTAAGTAGTCTATATGCCGATTTGCAAAAAAACTCACCTCTTGCAGGGGACAAAATAGCGCCATTTTTAAGCGTTTATACCGATGACCTTATATCGTATTCTCAAAATACCCCCAACTCTACTTATGATCTTTATACTAATTTGTTAATCGATACCAATGATTCGGTTTATACAATTTGGTCAGCTGCTTGGCAACAAATTTATTTAGCGAATTCTATTCTAGAGTCGCTAGAAAAATCAACCTCACTTAGCCAAGATGTACACGATAATATTATGGGCGAAACACTTTTTATTCGTTCTTTAGTTTATTTTTATTTAAATCAAGTTTATGGTGATATCCCTTATATTACGTCTACAAATTATACGATTAATATGTCGTTATCTAAACGACCTGAAACCGAATTATTAGAGCTTATTCGTTTAGATTTTCAAAAAGCGGCCTCATTGCTAAAAGATGATTACAGAAATGCCGAACGTCTTTATCCAAATAAAAAAGTGGTAGCGTTAATGTTGGCAAAAGTTGCTATACTTCAAAAAAAATGGTCTGTTGCGGAAGTTTTTTTGAACGATGTACTTAATTTTTCATTGTATCAACCAGAAAAAGATATTAAGAAAGTATTTCTCAAATCTGGGAAGCATATTTTATGGCAGTTAAAACCACTAAAAGAAGGTGTTCCAACACCAGAAGGGAGTCTCTATTATTTTAATAATGCAGCGCCTACCTTATATTCGTTATCGCCTGATCTTGTTGGTCAGTTTACAGATATGGATCTTAGAAAAGTAAACTGGATTACTGCAGTGTCTTCTAATTCTAATACATGGTACCGTTCGTCTAAGTATAAAAATTTGTCGGCAAATACAGATGAGTATTCTATTATTTTTAGGATAGATGAGGCTTATCTTCTAATGGCAGAAACGCTAATTCGGCAAGGCCGCAGCCTAGAGGCTATCCCTTTTATTAATGTATCTCGTAAAAGAGCTGGTTTAGCTGGATTGTCGGGCGTTTATTCCTCAGATAATCTGATGCTAGAATTAGCATTAGAATACCGTAGGGAGTTTTTTGTAGAACAAGGGCATCGGTTTTTTGATTTAAAGAGATTGGGGCTTTTAAGTCTTTTAAGTGCGAATAAGCCCAATTGGAAAAGTCATAACCAATTATGGCCTATTCCTCAACGTGATATATTGTTAAATCGAAATCTCAACCCTCAAAACGATGGTTACTAGATGAAAAATACTTTTCTTTTGTTCTTGTTTCTTTTATCGGCAAAATTTGGTTGTCAGATTGTTAAGGATTCTTCCCAGTCGAAAGCCTCTATTTATTATGATGTTAAAATAATAGCGTCCTCTTATAATAAGCAATGGTTGGCTTATAGACCATTGTATCTTCTTAATAATGATACTATTGTGATAAAAAATACTCATAGCCATACTATGCCTTCTTTACGATTTGTAGGTTTTAAGGAGAATAGTTTTTTTATTCAAGATAAGGCCATTCTTCTTTGTGATCAGAAGAGGGTAAGGTACCAAGATTTATATTCTAACCTGACTGTGGAATATAATTCGGTTAAAAAGGTCGGTGGTATCGCCAGTCAAGGCTTGTATTATATTTTGGATGACTCCAATAATTTGACTGTTTATAATGCTTTATCTAAACGGATTTTGGTGTTGTCGGGAGTTGTAGATCTCATTTACAATGAGGAAAATGAGCAACTTTTTGTTCATCAGAATAAGGCTGGGAATAATCAAATTGCTAAGCTTGTAGGGACTCGTTTTGTTCAATTGTACTCTACAACAAAAGAGATAGTGGATTGGGAGTATCTTAGTAACGCTGACAAATTACTCATTACAGAGATCGATGCTGATAAAAAGGCTGTTATTGTATTATGTATTTATGATAAAACATTTATGCGTTTGCCTTTTGGTTTTGGAGTGGATGAAGATTTAATGATGTCCGCATTAGCGAATCAATCGGGATTATTGCTAAAAAAAATGATTAAAAATCCTAAAATGGAGGTTGCTGAGGTGTGGTATGCCAATAAAGTTAATTTGACGGAGTTTGATAAAAAACATCAACAGAGGGTGGAGTATTATATTTGGAGGTTTGCCTCTAACGATTTAAAACCTGTTCCTATCAATGATTTTTCATTAATCATGCCTTCTAATAATCCTGATTTTCTAATTGCTTTTAATCCAATCAATGACAATGATAAAATAGATTTTTATTACGATTTAGATTTTAGTCTTTTTAATATCAAAACCTCTTGTTTTCATAAAATTGATAATTTGAGACAGTCTGAAATGGTTATGTCTTTAGATGGGAAATTTTTGGTTTATAGAAATAAGAAAAATCAGTGGCTTGTATTTAATACGCATACATTTACAACGCAAGTTATTGATGCTTTTCAAGCAAAGAATCCTGTGTTTAATAGCAATAATAACTGGCTTTTGTTAGAGACTGATAAAGCTATTTTAAAGTATGATTTAGTTAGAAACGAGTTGTCGGTTTTCAGTTCTAATGTAGATAATGCACAAATAGTTAATAGAAAAAAAGAAAGTCTAACAAGTGTTTCTAATTACAGGATTTATAATTCGACGCTTATTTCAGATTCTGAAATTCTTTTTGAAGAGAAAGATAATAATAGTAATTTAACATCTTATAGCTTATGGAAAAATGGGATTTTGCGTCCTCTTATTTTACCTACACCTAATAAGATTTCGGATTTTATATATGATAAACACTTTAATAGGATAGTATCAGTACAAGAAAATTATAATACCTCGCCTTATATTTCATTGCTTGATATCAAAAGTAAAAAAGAAGATATTGTTTTTAATAAACCGTCAAAATATTCCATTGATAGACATGTAGTAAATTATTTGAGTGTTGATAATAAACCACTGAAAGGCGTTTTGTATTATCCTTTAGGCTATGATGAAACAAAACGATATCCAATGGTAGTTCATATTTATGAGCGACAATTTACAAAGTCAAACACCTATGTGTATCCAGGTTTGGGGTTGAGAGCCCCCTTAGGCTTCGATTTGTATGCTTTGCTTAGAGAAGGTTATTTTGTTTTCTTTCCAGATGTTATTCCAGAGTCTATTGGTGCTGGTCTTTCGGCACTTTATTGTGTGAATAATGCTTTGGATGCTGTTAAGAATATTAAGACTATAGATACGAACAAAATTGGTCTTATTGGTCATTCATTTGGGGGTTACGAAGTCGATTTTATTGCAACGCATTCTACTCGTTTTGCAGCGTATATTTCGGGGGCAGGGCATAGCGATATTATTAAAGCTTACTATTCGTATAACTTCAATAGGGCATATGCTTTTCAATTCGAATCGGGTATCTATAATATGCCTTATCCCTTTCATGTAAATAAGCAATTGTATATCAAAAATAATCCTATTTATTATGCAGACAAGGTTACTGCTCCAATATTGTTGTGGTCGGGTAAAAATGATAAAAATGTGCCATGGGAACACAGCCTGTCGTTTTTTATGGCATTAAAAAGGAACAATAAAAAAACAATTGCTCTCTTTTTTCCAGGAAAGAATCACGATTTGGGAAATGCTACTATAGAGTCTCAGGAGCTTTATGTTAAGATGTTAGATTGGTGGGCTTTTTTTTTGAAAGATGAGAAAGATAAAGCTTGGATAAAAAAAATGCTTTAGAAAAGGATGCCTTTTGGCATCCTTAATTTTAGGGTTCAGATAATTCTTGGCCACACATTGTAGCTTCGGATTCGTCAAGAGCAAATAAATGTTTGCTACTGTCTTGGCTCCATGTACATACAGGCCCAGGATCAGTACTACAACGCTGGCTTGTTTTTATACATTTGCCAGTTGTGGAATCAACTACATAAGCATCTACAATCGCTTTTGGACTTTTCTTAGATGCTTGACTTGCCAATGCAGCGGTTGTTCCAATTAATAAAACAACTGCTGGAATAATAAATCGCTTCATAATACGTGATTTTAGTTTTGCCTACTCTTTGTAAGGTTTTCGGCTTCCCCTTTATTTATTTTTTTTATCATGCGATCGACAAAATGATAGCGGAACAACTGTCGATCTACTATGATGTACAAATACTTATTTTGTAATTGTATACTTTTTATGGTACTGTTTTTAGTGGGTTTGGCAATATAGATACTGCCAAGGTATTCTTGTTGTAGGATAGAGTAGAAATCAATTACAAAAGAATTAGCCCATTGCTTCTTCGATTCATGTCGGCCTCTTAAGTATGATTGTATGCATATTGTTCCATTATTAACTGAGCTTTTTCCATTAACTTTCGGTGGTGGACTAACCATTTTAGATAAGCCATTGCTTAGTTTTTTACTTTTTACTGTTGTTATTGTACTAATGCTTATGGTATTATATCTTTGTATATTCTGTAGATTTTTATCAGTTACAAGAAAATTATTTCTGTAATAGTATACATAAACTATTTTTTTATTTCTATTGTCAATCAAAATATTCCCGTCCACATCAAAAACGCCATCACTTTGTTTTTCTAAAATATTTGATTTAAGTTCTATTTGAGGTAATGAATCTATGTGCAAAGTAGCAAGGGTGTAAGCTTGGTTCTGCCTGCTCTGGGTTCTTAAAACAAAATTTAGACTGTCTATGTTAATTAATTGATTAAAATATCCATTTTTATAACTGATAGTATTAACTTTTGATTCTCCCAGATTTCCACGATATATTATAGGTATTGTGCCATCATATAAATAGTAAAAAGGAGGATTTGTAGATAATTGTAACTTTTTAAAGGGAAGATTTATGTAGTCAGGCTTTATAATTAGTTTTTTTATTTTAGTCGTTTTGGTATTTAATGTATATAGCACAAGAGGTGTTGTGATATTGCCTAGAATTACGTTATCTTTAAATATACCAATTATGTAGTAAGAATCAATTTTTAGATTATAAGTTGTATTGAGTATAGCTCCATGAGGTATAAATCTTCGCGTAAAATTGTTTTCCTTTTTAATAATGTATTCGGATGAAAAGAACATGCTGATGACTAGTGTTGATGATAGCAAGGTGACTATACTAAGCTTAGTAGCTAGCCATATTCTGCTTCTTTTTAACATTCGTCGCTCTTTTATTTCATCTATTTGTGATTTTTCGATTTTGAGCTTATGTTGGGCCATAATAGCATAAAGAGTAAGTAGTACACAGGCTGTATTAAAGATGAGGTGCTCTGTCCATCCCATTTTTTCGAGAATGCCACCACAAGAGCAGGGTACAAAATCGCTATAGTTGAGAATAAGGTATATGTACACAGTAAAGGCTAGCATTAATCCAAATGATGCATAAAGCCCAGCTGGTCTTGCTTTTGGAATCATTAAAAGAGCAACAATTAGTAGTTCTGCAATTATTACCGAATATGATACAAAACCAGCATAGGCACTAAGCAATGGTGATTGTGCAATTTGAACCTGAAAGTTTTCAAAATCCAGAATTTTGCTTATTGCAGCATAACAAAACAAGAGCATCAGGAATGAAGTCGTTATGTTGATAATGGTTTGTTTAAAGTTTCTCATTTAATACTATTTTATGTTCGATTGCTATTAGTACATATTGCTAGCCTTTATGTATGAGTTGCCATAGTACATCTTTGCCCAGGTAAGTTGGCATAATATCGCCTTTTGAGAGAATAATACTCGTGGTGACTAGGCCTACCACGTGCCATTCGCCACTAAAGGGGCATACTTGGCCAGTAGGAACGATGATGTCGGCTTCTTTATTCTGATTTTTTGGCATCTATTGTGGTGTCCGCCATTGTTGGCGGTCTTTTCGGGGTTCTTCATCGTCTGGATCTAGAGCGTTGCTTGTTGAGGTGTTGTCAACAATGCTGTCTTGATGTGGATTTTGCTTATTGGCCTGCAAGCTTATTGGCAGGTGGTCGTCTTGTTCGGTTTGATTTGGTACGCATGAGATGTTAATGCATAACAAAAGAATGCTAAATATTGAAAGGATTGTTTTCATAATGAGATTTTTAAGATTAATCTCGGTACCGATTGTTCGTAGAATTCTGATTCGAAATTAGTTTCAATGCTTTTGAAAAACAAAGCTTTAGGGCAATCGTGGAAGTAAATTAAGGTAACTGTGGTTACATAATGACAAGCTATTTTTTATAATATTGAGGCATATTCTATTTTTATGTAAATTGTTCTAATTATTGTTGGTGGTGTGGGCTGCTAAGAATATGCTAAGGATGGTTATAAAATAAGTTTTGATCTTTTTTTGAGGTATGATTAGATTTGTTTTAGTTTTTCTGTTATTATGTATTGGAAGCGATATATATGGGCAAGTCCATAATGGGACTTACGCAGAAATTGAGCGGTTGTATGAATCTAAAAAAGAAAATGATGAAAGTGCACTGCCCTATATAGAACGACTACTTTATCTTGCTAAAAGAGATTATGACTACAAACGCGTTGTATATGGGTATGAAGATGCCATTTTTTATACGGGGCGTGTTGAGCGGAAGTTGGCCTTTGCTGACAGTGCAGTTGCTGCGGCTCTGCTGTCGCATAAAAATGATCTTATTGCTAAGTCTTATTTAGGGAAAGGCATTGTTCATTATTTTAATCAACGTAATTATAAAGAGGCTTTGTCCAACTATTTGTCTGCTGGACATTATCTGAAAGACTCCAAGGATCTTTATCTTCAAAATAAATTGCGGTATCATATCGGTGTGGTGAAAAGTTATTTGGGTTATTATGATGATGCAGCGAAGGCTTTAGAAAAGACGGCGTCTTTTTTTTCTAAAGAAATGTCGCAAGCCAAACATCAAACAGCGTATTATAATTTTAGCCGAGGTTATCTTAATAGTAGTCATCAGTTGTTGATTATTTATCGCATGAGGAAAGAATGGACGCGTGTAGATAGTCTGTTTGGAAAGGTTGATGGTCTTGTGTTAAGAAGTGGACATGGGTATGCACAAGAAAAGGCTTATCTTCTAAAAGAAAAGGCTATCCGTAAGTACTATCAAAAGGATTACACGACATGTATTGAAGAACTGAAAATGTCCTATAATCAGCTAAAAACTTTTAAAGATGTTGCTGCCGATGCATTGATCTACTTGTACCTTGCTAAATCTTATCATAAGAAAAGTTTGGCGGATTCTTCTGTTTGCTATGCGCAGAAAGTTGATAGTATATTTAACCAGCATTTATACGTTATACCTGAGATACGCAGCAATTACGAGTTGCTGATAGCGGAGGCTGTAGAGCGGGGTGATAAAAAGTCCTGTAAATATTATACTGCACAATTGGTGAAGGCGGACAGTCTTATCGTATCTGATTTTCCACAGTTGGCGACTGCTATTAATCATCATTATTATCCACAGCTAGCCAATGGGATACATGTAGAAACTCATCGTTTTTTTCCATATTATATTTTTGCTTTTGTTATTGTGGTTGGTGTTTTCGTTTTCGTTCTCTTTTTCGTGCGAATGCGAAACACTAAACAGACTGTTGTGCAGGCGATGCCTATTGAAAAAGAAGTTCTTGTTAATCTGAGCAGGAAGTATGATTATTCTGAGGAAGTTGTAAGCACTATTCTTGCAGGTTTGACATCTTTTGAAAAGAGTAAGGCTTTCTTAGATCCCAAGTTGAACTTATCTCGTCTTGCCAAGCGTATCAAAACTAATAATACGCATCTTTCGTATGTCCTAAATGAGCACAAAAAGTTGTGTTTTTATGATTATATCAAGCAGCTAAGGATAGGTTACATCACAAGATTGTTAGAAACCGAACCGAAATATCTTAATTATACCATAGAGGCTTTGGCACAGGAATGTGGCATAGCCAACCGCCAAACTTTTTCCAAGCAGTTTTATGAAATCAATGGGATAAGACCTATTGATTTTATTAAGAAAAGAAGGGAAGTCATGTAGTGCTTAGGAGTTTTTAGTCTTTTACGGGAACTAAACTTTTAATATATGGATTCACATTTACTATTACAAAAAACCGAGGAACTTTGGGAGGAACTCCTTAGAAAAAATCAACACCTCCAAAGGCAACAAAGCAATGAGTTGCTGTGTGCCCAATATCAGCTCATGGAAGTGGATGCATGCATCCAGCTGTTGAAATCATGGGTACTAAAGCATGAGTTTGCGGATTGGTCTAGTGAGATCATTTTTTTTAAAAAGTGGAAGGCAAAATTTTGTGGTCATTTTATTTTTCTTTCAAAAAAGATAGAATGTTTGGTTTCTTTTCCAGTGAATTCTCCACGTATTACCAAGCGCCTTATTGAACATCAGTTGGAGCAAATGAATTTATTTTGTTGTGAGCACCGCGATTTTATTTCCTACTACCGTCGTGGTGCGAGTCATAATGACAAACGTTATTTTTTACGTTTTAGGTTTGATCTTAATGAAAAAATTCCGAATGATTACCACAGTTATGACAATCGTTTTTGTACTGCTTATGATCATCTTTTAGCACAGGTATTTGCCAATGAGTCTTTTGAGGTCTTTTTACAACAAAAATTAGATAGGCTGAAAAACAGGTCGGCAGAAGATCAGTATTCTGAATCTCCGCTTACGGCTCTTCAGTGGACGGGATCGAAATCCGCTCTTATCGAATTGCTATTCGCATTGTACCATAGCCGGTCTATAAATGCGGGCTCTATTGAATTGGCGGAGTTTATACGGGTTTTTGAAAAGTTGTTTAATACAGGTCTTGGAAATTATCATAAGACTATAGGTGAGCTTCGGTATCGAAAAGTTGATCGCACGAAATTTTTGCATCATTTAGAAGAGGTGTTGTGTTTGTATATGGATGGTTTTGATGAGGCTGTGGGGTGTTAGGGATTGGGGATTGGGGATTGGAGACTAGAGATTGGGGATTGGGGATTAGGGATTGGGGATTGGTAGATATGTTAGATGCTTTGACAGGTTCAGTATGATAATTTACGAGAAGGAAAGACTTACAAGTTTGATTATAATTGGGTAATGAAAAAGGCAAAAAAGAAATGAATCGGCAAAATCGGCTTGTTTGCACTTAGTTGTTTGTTTTACAGGTGTTTAAGTTTAATATTTGTGCTGTGATCACAAAGGTTTGAGCAGGTGTACCTAACACCTGAGCATTAATAAAAAAACTTAAATATTATGGCAAGACAAAAAGGTATCATAAAACTTCATGGTACAATAGGCGATATTACTTTTTATCGTTCCAAAGATGGCTATATGGCCAGAGAAAAAGGCGGTGTTTCCGCAGAGCGTATATTGAATGATCCTGCTTTTCAGCGTACTCGAGAGAATGGTGCAGAGTTTGGACGAGCAGGTAAGGCAGGTAAGCTTTTGCGGAATTCGATACAGGCTTTACTTAGATCTTCCGCTGATAGTAGAATGGTGGGGCGTTTGACTAAAGAAATGCTGAAAGTTATTCAGATGGATGCTACCAATCCTCGTGGTTTGAGAAATGTCATAGATGGAGAGGCAGAACTTTTGGAAGGCTTTGAGTTTAATATTCAAGGAAAGCTAAGTACAACATTATTTGCTCCTATAAGCGCTACGCTAGATCGGGTAACAGGTGATGCTCATATTGAGCTTGCTGCGTTTGTTCCGACAGATTATGTTGTTGCCCCCAGTGGTAGTACTCATTTTAAAATTGTGTCTGCGGCAGTTGAGATTGATTTCGAAAATGCAGTCTATATTAGCGCGCAATCTGAGTCTGCCACGCTTGAGTTGGACAACAATGTGACATCGATAATCCAATTACAAAATGCCTTGACAGCTGGTAGTACACATCCTATGTTCTTGATAATGGGGATTTCTTTTTATCAGGAAGTGAATGGTGAAACCTATGTTTTAAAGAATGGGGCCTACAACGCACTACAGATTATTAAAGTATTGGGAACTTAATATGAAGGTTATGGAATTACAATTATTAAGAACCTATATGTCTAAAGGTACTAATGGCAGATTGTATCATGATGGGCGTGAGTTGTGTAAATGTATAGAGCTGGGATGGCATAAAAATGCTAAGCAACGTTCTTGCGTGCCAGAAGGTGAATATAGACTTTCTAAGCGTTATAGCTCACGGCACGGTTGGCATTTTCAGCTTATGGATGTTCCTGGAAGGAGTCTGATTCTTGTGCATCCTGCGAATTGTGCAGAACGTGAGTTGCTAGGCTGTATAGCTCCTGTCACAGGTCATACTGGAGAAGGGAGAGGCTATTCTTCGCGATTGGCAATGCAAAAGCTAAAAGATTTGCTTTTTCCTATTATGGATCAGGGGCATATTGTTAAACTTTTAATAAGCTCATGATGAATAAGATAATTAAAAGAATGCAGTCACCGACGCCTAAATTTTTTCAGAGTATTCGCAATATCGGTTTAGTCCTAACGGCGATAAGCGGTGTTATAAGTACCGCCCCGATTAGTCTTCCTTTGATTGTTGTAAAGATCGCTGGGTATGTGGCTATTGCAGGGGGTATTGCCAGTGCTATAAGTCAAACTGCAATAAAACAAGAAGAGCGATAAGTTATGTATTATAATGATGTATATCAGCGGGCTAGCACATTGTTCGGAGTAGGTTTGGTGCTTTTGGTTCAGTTTGAGAAGAATGAGGTTTTGAAAACAATTTTGCTAGCAGGCTTGGGAGGTGCTTCTAGTTATGCATTTAGTCAAGTAGTTATGCTAATTATTTTCTTTATTAAAAACCGATGGTTATCTAAGAAATAAAACAAATATTAACAATGGGGCTGCATCTGAAATGGTGCAGCTTTTTTGTTTTCAATCTCGGCTTCGCGCGGTGGGATGGGGGCTAGAGATTGGAGATTGGAGATTGGAGACTGGGGACTAGGGACTAGGGACTAGGGATTAGAGATTAGAGATTGGAGATTAGAGACTAGAATCAAGAATCAAGAAACTGGGGATTGGACACTAGAGATTAGAGATTGGGGACTTGGGATTGGAGACTAGAGATTAGAGATTAGAGATTGGATACTGGTGACTAGAGTTAAGAGCCAAAAATTAAGAAATTAAATCAAAAGCTAAAGCAAAACGCAGCAATTCGGCAAAGGATTTTACATCTAATTTTCGTATAATATTTTTTCGGTGCGTTGCAACGGTTTCTTTTGAAATAAAAAGCTGATCTGCAATTTCGGGTGACGATTTCCCTGCGCTTAGTAATGCTAAAATTTCTTTTTCGCGTTTGGTAAGTAATGCAAATTTCTTGTAATTGCGTGTAATGTATTCATTTTCATCTAACACCCGTTTTACCTTTTCCATCAAGGTACCAACACCATCAATCGGGGTTGAAAGCATAATTAATCTTTGCTGATCCCCCTTGTTGTTTTCCAATAATTTGCATACTGTATAAAACCACTGATGCTTATCAGCTTTGTAAAGTTTTACCCGCTGAAAGAAATTGAGTTGCGTGGTATGATTCCCTTCGCTGCAGTAAGCTAAAAGTTTCGGATAAATATCTTCCAGATCTTCACGGATAAAGAACTGGTCGTAGTAATGTGCCTGCATGGCATTAAGCTCATCCAGTTCCACTCCTAAATGATGGCAGCCCCAGGTATTCATATAGGTAATCTGCTGCGGAACTCCCTCACTTAAACTATGAACCATTATCGAAGCGGGAATAACTTCCGATATATCGGCTATTTCAAAAGAATCTTTAGAGAGATTACGCTCAATCTGGTAAAGCTTTTGCGAAATGTTATCAAATTCTTTCATATTTTAAGGAATAGATAAATATTTTTGGGTAAAACATTCCGAAATATTTTGATTATGGGAATTATAGGTATCAAATATATAAATTTTTATTAAAATACCCTCTAGTGGGTATTGCTTTACGTATTTACCCAAAATACCTTTGATTGATCAATTCTAATTTAGAAAAACATGAACACTATTACTAAAACTATAGCAGGCATTTTTGGGATGATTTGTTTGCTTATCGCAGTAGATGCAAGGGCACAGTCGCAGTGGTCAAATCCAGCAACAGTTGGTTCTCGCCCAGAAGTGGTTCTTTTATACAGTTACCAATGGGTAACTGCTGGGAAAGGACATCAAGATTTAAAAATTGTTTGTAAGAATATAACAACAGACAAAATAAAATTCAAGATTAATTATGAGGTTCATTTTCATAACGGAGATGTAGAACGTGTAGCTTCGGAGAATACGATTGAATTAAAACCAGGTGAAGTTTATGACCCAAAATCTGTTGCAGATTGGGGAGGTGTTTATATGCGTTATTTTCTTACACCAACAGGAGGAAAATATGGCGCAAAAGAAAAGTGGTTTCAGTTTGGAAAAGACAGTTATGGGACACCTTTATATACTGCTATACATAGCGTAATGAATATGAAAATTACAGATTTTGAAAATCTTAGTCTGAAAGAACGGGAAGAAAAAGAAAAATTAGATAAACAGAAGAAAGAAGCCGAAGAGAAAAAGAAAAAAGAAGAGGAAGAAAAGAAACGTAAAGAAGCCGAAACTAAAAATCAGCAAACAACGTCTAAAAAAGAGACATCTAATAATGATACGTCTAATGAAACAACATCAAACAACAAAACTACTGATGATTTTTGGGGAGATGGATCTTCTTCTAAAAAGTCAACAACCTCAAACAATAACAACAAAGACTTGTATCCGAAAGACGAAAATTTTGTTGCCGATTCTAAATTTAAAGATAAGTTGAGTGGCGTTAAAGAAGGAGAATATTTTACTGATGGTGCTGGTGGTTATTATAAAAAAGAATTAGGTGGCGCGCGTAAAGTAGATAAAATGGTTTATGAACGCGAAGCAGCGAATAAGATTTACGAAAAAATGGAACGCCAAGAAGCAGAACGCCAGCAACGCGATGCCGAATTTAAACAAAACTGGGATAATATGAGTACCAGCTTTTATGCGATGTCGGCAGCTAAAGAGGGGATGCGAGATGCTAAAGATTTGGGCAGTGGTTATTCGAGTATTGAAGAACTCAATGCCGCTTTTAATCAAAAAATGCGTCAAGTATCGGCAATGGGTAGTCAAATGCAAGCATCTACTAACCAAGCTGTACAAGCTTATTCAAATGTAATAAGTACAGGTTCCAGTGGCTATGATTACTCAGGATATACCAATGCTATAGGAACTATTGCTTCTGCAATTTCGGCAAATAAAGCAGAAAATGAGGCAAGAGAAGAGCTGAAAAGACAACGCGCAGAAGAAGAAGCACGAATAAAAAAAGTACAATTAGACGCTTTAATCGCTATCCGTACGGAGATTGGTAAAGTCTATACCGAAGGCGGAATGCCGTTAAGTGCACACAAAATAACCGCTCCCGTGTTGTATGTATTTGCCTATAACAGCAACAAAGCCGATTGGGATAAAAACCAAAGCGTACCGATGAGCATCAGCAACATAATTCCTGTTTATCGTTACAGCGACGGAACGTATCCTTATACATCCAATGTAAAGCGAACCTTTGAAAACGCCGGTATCAGCAGTCCGGTTTTAATGGGGTATTTTACCAATAAAAGTGAAGCCGAAAATTACCGCAGTTCCCTGTTAGAGGTTGCACCTAATGCCAAGTTTGCTGTAAAAGAAGTGGAAGTAAAAGTAAAAGAACAAAAGCCAAATACAACAACCACTACTTCGGAAACTGATTTTTGGGGAACAAAAACCGAAACTAAAAAACAAGACAATACCCAAAACACCGAAACCGACTTTTGGGGTACACAAACAAAAGATAAAAAAGCAGAGCCTAAAAAGGAAACAAAAAAAGAAGTTGATTTTTGGAGTAAGTAATTATTCGTAAGTGTTCTGCTTTTCTATTATCAAAAACCTACAATTAAAATCAATTACAAATAGTATACTTAAAAAAAATATGAAACAGTTTTTACAAATTTTAATCTTTTTATGCGTAGCAACAGTTACTTACGCACAAAACCCTACCGAGGCCAAAATGGCGTACCAAATGGCTGAGGAAAAGTTTGATGCCAAACAATATCCCGAAGCGTTGGATTATCTTCAAAAAGCCGAAACCGCTTTGGGCAGTACCAACCCGCCTATGTTGTTTTTAAAGGTTATGATAACCAATCAAATTGTTACCGCCAAAGAAAGCGCAGATAATTACCAAAAGTTAGAAAAAGCCATTGCCGATTTCGACAAACACAAAGACAAAAATGCCCTTGGCGAAGACAAGCTAATGGACGTTTACCGTATAAAAATGGATTTGGATAAACGCAAAAATGCTTACGAAAAAGAAGCAAACCGCACAGCAGATTTACAAAAGCAATATAACGAAATGGTCTATCGCTTAGCTGCGGATTTTCCGATAACAGAAACAACAGTAGGTGATTTTATAGCAAGTGTACCTACAACTTGGGTAAGACCTTCCTGGGGAAGTGGATGGGATACAAGAATTTCAGACAAGGATATTAACAAATTTGTTAATTGGGGAGGAATAGGTCTTCACACAGGTAATGAGAGTAAAACCGATGGGAAATTTTATTTAACCCAATTAAGGACTCATACTCCAGGAGAAGATCGTGTAAAAGATTATAAAATACAGAAAAAAATAAAATGGCACAATAGAGCAAAAAATAATATAGAAAGAAATTTAACTATTGAAGAATTTTGCGAATTTTTAAATATAACGACGAAACAATGGAATGATTTTACAACAGGAGCAAAATCTCTTATTAAAAAAGAAACAAAACCAGAAGGATATAGAATTACTCTTATATCTAATGAAAAGAGAGTAGATGGAGAATATAAAATGTTTCAAATGTATATTTATGGAAAAACATCGGTTATAGATGGAAATTGGGAAGAAATGCGAATTGACATTTTCGAGAATACTCTCTAATTTAACTCATCTAATTTAGACAATCACGTAGATTTTAAATTGTCCAATGTTGAAGTCAATTATATTCAGAGATACATCCACGCACCTTTCATTGGAATTACTTATAACTTAACAAAATAATCAACATCATGAGAAAACTATACACATTTTTAATTTTAATCTTCGCTTTTACGTTTGCCCAAGCACAAAACGATATAAAAGCCCGCATAGAGTTTGAAGAAGCCGAAAAAGCTTTTACAGAAGAAAACTACGAAACAGCTATAAAACACCTAAATCAAACCGAAAAGGAGTTAGGTAGATGGACACCTAATGTGTCGTACCTTAAAATAGAAAGTTTGTATGCTGTTACCGATATGGGAAATTTTGGAGCACCAACTATGCAACCGCTTTACGAAGAAGTGACCCAATATATGGCATACCTCAACAAACTAAAAAGCGATGATGTACCTATGGAAAAATACAAAGTGGTGTACGGCATCGAAAAAACATTAAAGGCTTTAAAGTTGGAAGAACGCCAGAGTGCCGATTTCCAGAAAGCTAAAAAAGAACATGATGCCAAAAACTACGATATTGCCATTCCGCTATACGAAAAATTGGCACAAAAAGGCAATAGCTGGGCAATGCGTAACTTGGGAGTCGTCTATGAAGTAAAAAAAGATAACGAGAAAGCCAAAGAATGGTATTTAAAAGCGTTGGAAAATGACAATGGTGATGCAGCTGAAAAACTCGCCGAAATTGACAAAGATAATGCCCAAAAATATTACGAAAAAGCAACACAATTAGGATATCCTTATGGTTTTTACGGATTGGGTTGGTATGCCGATAAAGATGGTAATGCAACAAAAGCTATGGAATATTACCAGCAGGCAGCCGATTTAGGGAGTGCGGACGGTTTGTTTGGTCTAGCAGTATTATATTATAATAATAAAGAAAATGAAAAAGCAATTTCACATTTTAAAAAATCACAATTAAAAGGTAATCTAACAGCCATATTTAATTTAGGGGTAATTTATTGTAATGGAGACAGAGTTCCTAAAAATCCTCAGGTTGGTATGGAATATTATAATAAAGCAGCAAAAGGAGGGTTTTTGAATGCTATGAAAAACCTTGGTGAAATATACGAGGAAGGGTTATATGATGTTCCTAAAGACGATGAGAAAGCAGCATATTGGTATGAAAAAATGAGTGATATTGACAAAGGTTTGGGATACGAAAAATTAGGTGGTTTATATAGAAGCAAGCAACCGAAAAAAGCCTTAGAATATTACGAAGGAGCTATGAATGCTGGACAGCTTCGGTCAAAATATTTAGTAGCACATATTTATTTTAGTGGAGAGGGAGGCATTACAAAAGATTACGCCAAAGCCATTAAATATTATGAAGAATATTACAACAGCGAAAAGAAAAACGAAAGCTATATAGATAACCTTATCGAAATGTATAACCGTGGCGGTAATGGCATAGAAAAAGACAAAGAGAAAGCTAAATATTGGAAAGATATTAGGAGAAAATAATAACCATTAACGCATTTAATTTCGGCTGTTTAATAGTAACAGATCTTATTAAAAAGTATTAATCAATGTCTAATTCTTCTAACATGAAAACCAATCCGTATCAATTAAAAAACATTGATTTTATAGATTCGATAGCGATTGTTTGTCCACGGTGCAGAAAGAAAGCAGTTGTTTCTGGCGGGCAAGCTGTTAGTAATACGCTTGGTTTTGAAGATGATATACAGTTTTCCTGTATGCAATGTGGGCATGCAATAAAGTATGCTAATACGCCCAAGTTTCCGGTTTTTACGAATAGTAGAGGAATTACAAAATATGCCCGGGTTTTGTTTTTTGATTCGCAAACCGATCCGTACTTCAACTTTCCGTTATGGTATATTATAGAAACGCCTTGGGGCATTATCTGGGCATATAACCTAATGCATTTAGAAGTTATAGAAAATTATATCGCTAGCAAAGACCGAAATAGAAACGGAATTCCCACACAAAACGACAGTATTGCTTCGCGTTTGCCACAATGGGCTAAAAGTGCTAAGCACAGAGAAACTTTATTAAAGTTGATTCGATTAAAAAAAATACAGTGAATTAAAAAAATTAGACGACCATGAAAATAATAATATAAATGCTTGTTTTGGTATTTTACTGTACGAGGGTATAAGCGCAAAATATTACAGCATCGGACTATATCTTTGATGCTACATTGGACAAGTTTAGCTCCCAATGATTATTAAGATGTGTTTTATGGAGACTGGAGACTGGAGACTGGAGACTGGGGACTAGGGATTGGAGACTGGAGATTGGAGACTGGGGACTAGGGACTAGGGACTAGGGATTGGGGACTGGAGATTAGAGATTGGAGATTGGAGACTAGGGATTGGGGACTAGAGATTAGAGACTAGGGATTGGGGACTAGGGATTGGGGACTAGAGATTAGAGACTAGAGATTGGAGATTAGAGACTAGAGTCAAGATATAAGAATTGAGAGGGGTGGGTGGCTGAGCGGCGTCGAAGTCATCGTGTTGTTGGGTACTTCTCAATACGAATATAATTCAGTTAGTCGGTTTAGGGTTTCCAATATGTCCATGCTTTACCGTTGTAGACGGCTAATCTTTTAGCGCCTGTTTTATTAATGTAAACTAACATGCCTGGCGCGGGGTCGATAATTTGGTCTGTACTCTCTATCATTGGCAATACCATGGCTTTGGTATCAGATTCTAAAACCAATGCGCCAGGGTTTGTAGAATTTGCAGCACCGATGACTACTTTAGAATTGGAATTTTCATTAACAGCTAGTGGTTGATGCAATAAGGCTGATGTAACATCGGCTTCGTTGTCACTGCTTAGATCAAACCAACCATCAGGATTTGTCGCATTGATGATACCATTGTAATATTTGACTTTGGCTTTTGATGGGTTGCTTGCATCAAGGACAAATGTACCTGTGCAAACTTCTATGCCTGCGGGGAGTGTTCGTACGTAGGGGAGGATAATGCCTTTTTGTTGGCCAACAGCAAACTCAAGTAAAACGGATGATTTTTGGCCGTTTGGAACTGTGCCTATATTATCTCCAATAATGACTTGTGCATTTGATATTACAACGAGGCCTAAAGCGATGATGCTAATTATTTTTTTCATGATGTTATTTTTTTGATACTAAAGCTACTACGAATATATATAAGTTGCCTATGGACAAGCTGGCGTATTAAAACATTTCCAGGCGCCATCAGCATATAATTTTATGCAATTAAGATCTGTATCATAAACCATCATTCCTTCCTGTGGATTACTTATTTTCGGAGCTATAAAGGATGGCGAAGTTTGGCCTTCGATTTCGACAGTAGATAGTCGGTTGATAACAAAGCCTTTTTTATTTGATTCTATGGCGATATGGCCTGATTTTCTGAGCATTGGCCAGTTGTCTAGGTTTTGTGTGCCTGCTCTCTGTAATAATGTTATTCCCATTTTAGTGTCGGGGCCATTACCTGAGGTAGCAGGATTGAAGCACGGACAAGGGTAGTCTGGTTCGGTCGAACTATAGTAGGAAACTGTTATGATGGAGCCTACTAATCTACATTTTCCTGCTGCTACAGTATAGAAGGCGTAGTAAGTGCCTGGTCCTACTGCTTTGATATTTGTTACCAGTGGACTTTCAGGATCGTTGGCGGTGTGCCATTCAACTTCATTGGGATTATCTTCTAAAATAGCATTTGTAAGATCTGCAGTTTTGTTAGGGCATATTTTTAAATTTTTAACACTTGGGCCTAAGTCTGTACCACATACAATGAGAATGGAAGTTGCATAGCTAAAGGTGTTGGGGTTGGAGCTAGTATCGGTGCCATCGCCCATACTTCCATTGGTTCTGTGGCCAATATAACCGAAGTTTTGTGAGCATTTTTTTACATTCACTGTCGTATGTCCTCCAGTTTCAACAGCGATTACTTCATCTGTTAGGCTAAGGCCATTGGCATTGGTGCTGTTCCCAGGCATAAAAATAGGGTTGTAATAACTGTTGCTTAAAGCTCCTCCAATCATATTGCCACTGTTGGAACCCCAAGCCCATTGTTTGTTATTTTTAGTTAATACATTGATGGCGGCCGAATTGTCATAATTGGAATGTTCATTTGGAGACATCCAAGCTATATTTCCTCCTAAAGTATTGGATCCAGATGTGGCTGTTACTTCTTTCCAGTTGTTGCTAGATGTTGTTGAATTATCGCCTAACTGACGATTGGCATTGTTACCCATGGCATATAGCTTCCCCTCTGTAGAAAGTAAATAGTATGTCTGTTGACTTGCCGATGCTTGCGTCATTCCTATCATTTTGGGAGTTGCGCCACTCGGTAAAGAGATTTCAGTAGCATAGGTCCTGTTAGATGAGGTCGCATTGTTGTTAATATAAGTGCTTGTTCCCCAGGTAAATACTTTGCCTTCGGAGGTTAGAGCTATCAAGGCATTTGGTGTTCCGCGCAGTGCCACCACTTTGTCAAGATTGGGATTGCCTGTGGCTGATGTTTTGACACGATGCCAAATTACATTATTTGTCGCGTTTTGCGTTGAGCCATCCCCGTTTTTTGATCCTAACATTGACAATACCCAAGCTTCTCCTTGGCATGTTACAATGGCTAAGGTTTGATACGAGCCAAACATCATTTTAACATCAGAAGGGGAAACGCCTGCGGGTAGGCCATCTGCCTTGGCATTTATTGTAATTTTACCAAAAGCAGTAGTGCTTTTTATTGTAGAGCTTATTAAAGTGTTTGTATTTCCCCAAGCATATAGTCCATCGGTTGTTAACAGTACAAACTGATGACCAGTGTTGCTTATGCTGCCTGTAGTTGCCTTAAGTGGTGTTCCTGTATAGTTAAAATTGGCATTTCCAGTCCCTGCTTCTATTTTGGTTGGGCTTAATAAATCGGAGGAGCCATTGCTACCACTATTTTGTCCCCAAACTTTAAAGTTTCCATCTT
This sequence comes from Chryseobacterium sp. POL2, assembly GCF_011058315.1. NCBI lineage: Bacteria > Pseudomonadati > Bacteroidota > Flavobacteriia > Flavobacteriales > Weeksellaceae > Chryseobacterium > Chryseobacterium sp. POL2. Next base: position 2,642,022 of record NZ_CP049298.1, read on the forward strand.
TTTCTTTGGCTATAGAAGCGTGAAAAGAAGATACTAGGTTGTCGTATTCAATTGTATTGGGATCCTGGCTATTGATGTACGCGTTTGAATTACATCCTAAAGTACAAAAGTTCTGGGCTTTGAGTTGAGATAAAAGGCTAGAAGCCATTATAAACATCGATGCTAAAACGAAATTTATAGTATAATTTTTCATTTGGTTTTTTATTTAAAAATTGCAGATAAGCAGGATTATGAGTGAATCACATAAAGCTTTGTAGCGTGGCCATACTTGGTATAAAAGCGCTATGACCAAAATGGAAAGATGTATGCAGTAGTAGCAAGATATACTTTTAGAAATGACAGATTGTAAGCTTTTAAATCTCGATTTTTGTTACTCATTCTCAAATCTTTATTCTGATGAGGTTGAGATCTATTAATGGTATCCGTAGGCTTAGAAAGATATTTTTTTTCAGAATCTAATTCGCCTTTTGAAGCATTCGATTTATTTTTTGAGTTTATGTCGCTTTGGAAAATAAATGAATTGTCTTTGGTAACAATACTTGTATTACTCGAAATGTAAATTTGAGAAGAATACCAATTGATGGATAGTGCAAAAAGTAGTGCGGTGTAATAAATGCCGTTACGCCTGCAATTGTTGGTGATTTTTTTTCGATTAATTTGCTTTTTAGAACCTAACATGTGTCATCATTTATGCTGCAATATTAAGTCGTCATGAAGAGCTTTTGCAAATACATGTAGGTACGAATTCGTGAAAATGCTTGCTTGTTTTTAACCTCTATTAAGCTGGTGTTGTGGTGTTTATGGTGTTTTGGTGTTGGTGGGTTAAGTGCTGGTTTTTTAAGTCTATTTTTTATCCGTTTTCCTTCAAATGCTTGATAAACTCCGAGGGCGAAACAGAAGTTACCTTCTTAAAAGCAGCAGCAAATTTACTTTGTGATGAGAAACCAATTTCTTCGGCAAGGCTTGAGATTTTGTATTTTAAATATTTAGGTTCTTTTTTTAATTTTCCAATGTCCCGTCCTGAAATAGCGATACAAAAAAAATAATCGTTATTATGGAAGAAAGAAACAATTATGTCAAACGCACTCAGCGAGATTACAGTATGTCTTTTAAGTTGAGTGTTGTAAAAGAAATCGAGTGTGGGGAGTTATCTACTGTGGGTGCTTGCCGTAAGTATGGCATCCAATCTCGAAGCACAGTTGTGAGTTGGCTCAGAAAATTTGGTACCTTTGATTGGGAGAACCAAACACCTTCGAATATGCCAAAGTCACCACAACAAAAGATTATGGAGCTTGAAGCTCAAGTAAAACTTTTGCAAAAACAGAAGACCTTTCTTGAAAAACAGGCTTATGTGGCTGATAAAAAAGCCATTATTTTCGATATGATGATTAACCTTGCCGAAGAGGAATATCAAATTGATATACGAAAAAACTCACCACCCGAACTATCGAATCTTTCCGAAGGGAACAAAAAGAAACTATAAGTTTCTCCTGTGAATTGTTCGGGGTTGACCGACAGGTTTATTATCGTCATTTGAAACGAAGAGCAAAGCGGCAACAAAATGCACAGCAGGTTGTGGATTGGGTAGCAGAGCTGCGAATGATTCATCCAAAAATGGGTGGAAAGAAACTGTATTTTCTTTTGAAAGAGAAACTTGAAAATTTAAGAATTGGCAGAGACAAATTCTTTGACTTCTTAAGGGCTAACCATTTGTTAATCATTCCCAAAAGAAGTTATCACAAAACTACCAATTCGTATCATCGTTTTAAGAAACATAAAAATTTGATTAAAGATTATCAATACAAAAAACCAAATAATGTATGGGTGTCGGATATCACCTACTTGGGAAACAGAGAAAACCCAGCCTATTTAAGCTTGATAACCGATGCTTATTCTAAGAAAATCGTAGGCTTTGATGTGTCGGATTCTTTGGCTACAGCATCTTGTTTAAATGCTCTAAAAATGGCATTGAAAAAAGAAAACCCGAAGAGTCTTATTCATCACTCAGACAAAGGTTTACAATATTGTTCCGATGATTATCAAAAGCTATTGAAAAAGCATAAAATCCGTTGTAGTATGACACAAGAATCAGATCCTTATGAGAATGCCATAGCCGAAAGAATCAATGGAATTTTAAAACAGGAATATGATATTGATAAATTTAATGTAGATTTGAATACAAGAAAGATTTTGGTCAAACAAACCGTAGAGATTTATAATGAGTTAAGACCGCATTTGTCAAACTATTATTTAACACCGATGCAAATGCACCAGCAACAAGATTTAATACCAAAATCGTACAAAAAGAAAAACAGTACAAATACGAATATATGTACTGTTTAAAATAAAATTTTATTGGTCTAATCCTGTATCATTTTTTCAGGACGTTACACAATGATGTAATTAATCCTGAGACCATTAATGTAATTGTTAAAATCTTTTCCTTTGTGGGTATTAATGACATAGGAAAGATATTTGGTATTGGTGTCAAAATTGGCTGCAAGAAAGGGCAAAGAAATGCTGTTCTGAACAAATTTGGACGATGATTCGAAGTTCTCGAGCTGGGAAAGTATTTTTTTTTCAGTGGCATCTGTCATTAGACTTTGCTGTGTATTGCCGTTATTTTCCTTGCTGATTTCTTCTGAGCGGGCGTCAAGTGGATTGGGGCTTGGCGTGTTTTGTTTAGAATAATCTATGTTGTCAAGTATTTCTTGGATTTTTTTAAACTTCTGTTTTTGACGTTTTTTATAAACACACAAATACATCACAACACACAAAAGAATAACAAAGATAATAATTGAAACCATTGTTTTCTCTTGCGACTTTATCGCCATCTGTTCATTTTCCTTTTGTAAACCGGTGTAAGAAGAATTTATAAATTCTACCGATTTGTCGCGTATTTTTTCGATGACAGAATCTTGCTTAGTTTGTGTTTCCTGGACTTTGTCAATATCTTTTGTGAGGATATAAAAATCTTTTGACGTCTTATAGATTTCATTTTTTAAGCTCAGATAATTAGATTCTTTTGCAATAAGTTCTGCTTCTTTCAGGTTTTTTTCAGCCTTTTTGACATCTTTTTGTTTGATGTACACATTGGCCTTTCCATTATACAAAAGTGCAGTATAATAGTTTTTGGGTAAGTTTTTTATACGGTCCAATCCTAGGTCGTAGTACTCAAGAGCTTTGGCAAAATCATTTAGGTAAAAATAATTTAATCCCAAGAGCTGGTCGTTGTTGGAAGATATAAAGGGATTATTTTGTGATGTGAGATCAAAATAATGTTGAGACGATTTGATTAATTCAATTGATTTTAAATAATTCCTTTGATTCAATTCGTAATATGCCTGTTCTTGCTTGATAAAGCCTATTGTTTGGTTGTAGAAACGTGGGTTATCTATATTGTTCAGAGCCTTTATGCTTTCATCAATATGTATTTTTGATTGATCAAAAAGGCCCAGATTTCTATATTGTGTAGCTAGAAAACCAGCAATTTTGGCCTTCCAAATGTCCTCGTCTCTCTCCGAAGTAAGCTGTTTCGCTTGTAAGGCGTAATTGACAGCCTTGTTGACATTGCCCGATTGTTGAAATAGCGATGCTGATAGCATGAGACTTCGGATTTTGAAGTATGGCGTTTCAGAAGTTTGGTATAATGAATCTGCAATTTGCAGCGCTTTAGGGAAGTTTTTTTGAGAAATATCGAGATAGGTGGTTGTGTAGATACGGTTGTATTCTTCATAATTTTGAGCCCTACTAGTCATGCTTGTAAAAAAGAAGATTGTATATAATAGATACCTCATTAATAAAATGTTTTTTGTAAAAATTACGAAATCGCAAATATATATTACGTAGGCCTAAAATACGTGTTTTTTTTAATAAATATGCTCCATTTTCGCGAATATGGATAACTATTTTGTGTGTTTTCCTGATTTTGAAAGGCTTTTCATAAAGTCCGAAGCCTGTTAAGATAAATGACTATTTTTATTTTGTTTTTAAAATTATGTTAGTCTTTTGTAGATTTTATTTTTATGTTGTACAAGAATATGTTTTGTCATTTATATATGTTTTTGTTTTTTCTAAAATAATTTCATTTTTGAAAAATTTCGAGAAACAGAATTTGAATAAAGATTGATAGAGCATGGCTGCTGACGGAGAAGAGCCGAAGTCATCGTGTTGTTGGCGCTTTGACAAGCTCAGTGACCGATTGGGGACTAGAGACTAGAGACTAGAAACTGGAAACTAGAAACTAGAGACTGGAGACTGGAGACAAGAATTGAGAGGGATGGGTGGCTGAGCTTGTCGAAGCCGTGTTGTTGCACTTCGACAAACTCAGTTACCAACTTTGACGGGCTCAGCGACCTGTTGTCTCAAATATATATTAAAAAAAGATTTGCGAATTAGAAAATAATGTTTAATTTTGCAATCTCAAATACCAGAGTGGTAGGATTCCATTACATCCGAAACTCATATTTAAACAAAAAATTTTAAAAAATTCTGAAAATGAAACAAGGTATCCACCCAGAAAATTATAGATTGGTAGTTTTCAAAGATATGAGTAACGACGAAATGTTCCTTTGCAAATCTACTGCTGATACTAAAGACACTATCGAATTCGAAGGTCAAGAATATCCATTAATCAAAATGGAAATCTCTTCAACATCCCACCCGTTCTACACTGGTAAAACTAAATTAGTTGATACTGCTGGACGTGTTGATAAGTTCATGAACAAGTACAAGAAATTCTCTAAATAATTTTAGATTATTAAAAGAAATATAAAAGCTTTCGGAATTTCCGGAAGCTTTTTTTGTTAAATTTGTTTTTTAACAGAAATAGAATCGATTGGCAAATGCCATTTTGGTCTAGTTTCGAATATCTAACTTCTAACATCTAACTAACAATGCAACTTGTATTTTCGGACGCACAATATTGGGAAGATTTTCTTCCATTAACTTTTACTAGGCCAGTCGCAGAGATGCGTGTCGGCATTTTGACCTTTACAGAACGTTGGAAAAAACTTTTGAATATTGACCAACACTTCTATATTACCGAAGATTTTCTTCAAGAAAAATTTGTAAAACCAAAGACTGGACAAAGCCTCTTTATAGTACCGAATTTTTTACCATCTAATGAGATTTTGCAACAGATAAAAGATCTTAAACTAGGCGAAGCTTTGGTTTATGATAATGAATTGCTTGTTGCCAATATCAATATGGAGAATTTTTCTCTTAATCAGATTGAGAAAATGACAGATGTGACGGAGGACTTATTGTTTTTCAAAAAACCAACAGATTTGTTTTCGTATAATGATAAAGCCATAGATTTTGATTTTGAATTATTGACGAAAGGTCGCGCTTCTCAAGAGCTATCTTCGACATGTGGTTTCCTAGGAAATAAAGAAGATTTGTTTATCGAAGAAGGTGCAATGGTAGAGTTTGCAAGCCTCAACTGTAAAACTGGCAAAATCTATATCGGAAAAGATGCAGAGGTCATGGAGGGGTGTAATCTTCGCGGACCTATTGCTTTGTGCGAGTATTCTAAGTTTAATCTAGGTGCAAAAGTATATGGCGCAACCACTGTTGGCCCACATTCCAAAATTGGTGGCGAGGTTAACAATATTGTCGTGTTTGGGTATTCCAACAAGGGTCACGACGGTTTTGTCGGGAATTCTGTGATTGCAGAATGGTGTAATCTTGGCGCCGATACCAATTCTTCAAATCTTAAAAACAATTATGCTTCAGTAAAACTTTGGAATTATAAATCCAAAAGATTCGAAGATACAGGGCTGCAGTTTTGTGGATTAATTATGGGAGATCACTCCAAGACAGCGATTAATACGCAGCTTAATACAGGAACTGTTGTAGGTGTGGCTTCTAATATTTTTAAATCAGGTTTTCCACCGAACTTAGTTGAAAGTTTTTCGTGGGGCGGTATGAAGTGCGATGAAAAGTTTAAGCTCGAAAAAGCTTACGAAGTCTGTGAGAAAGTCATGGCGCGTAGAAAAGTCGATCTTACAGAAACGGACAAGAATATTTTAAAATATATTTTTGAAAATTATTAAAATTTATTTTATTGAAAATCAAGCGTTTAAATTTATTTGAGCGCTTTTTTTATTTTAAATGTAATATTTTTGTCCCGATAGATGTCTTACTTATAAACCGGCAAACAACTCATGACCAAAGAACAATTTCAAGAATCGATATATACGCTCAAAGATGAGATGTATCGTTTTGCGAAAAGATTTGTGATGAGCGTTGACGAAGCCGAAGATGTCACGATGGATTTATTAATGAAGTTTTGGCAAAAAAAAGAAGAATTACTTTCTGTTGATAACCTAAAGTCTTATGTCTTAAGATGTGTAAAAAATGAATGCCTCAACCGGCTGAAGCATCATGATGTTAAACAAAATTATGCACAATTAGAATACGGAAGATCTGAACTTTATCAAATAGAAACCAATAATTTGAAAGAGCAAATTCTGAGATTTATCAACGATTTGCCAGAAAAACAAAAGATGGTCATCCACCTAAAAGATGTTGAGGAATACGATATTTCTGAGATCGCCGGGATTCTCGAAATGGAGGAAAATGCAGTGAGGATAAACCTGATGCGGGCCCGTCAGAAGGTGCGAGATGCCATTAACAAACTTTACGCGTATGAAAACCGACAAATACAAGGATTGGGAGTATAAATTCTTCGAAGGTGAGGAGCTGTCACCAGAAGAAGAACGACTTCTAAAACAAGAAAGCGACGATCCTTATTTTTCTTTTCTACGAGAAGAAAAACAAGAAAAGATGAAACTGGACTTCGATGATTTTTTGTCGAAAGTAGAAGGAGAACAGGTCGCACCGAAAATGGAACAAACATCTATTATGCCGTTGGGTTCTGCAAAACCAAAATTCGGAAATGGATTCAAAAACTATTGGATGGCTGCGAGTCTGGTGATGTTTATGGGAGTTTTGGGAGGTTATCTTTTTGTGAACCAAGAAAGTGGAGATGTTAATAAGCCTTTGCAGCCCGTTGTAAAACAAGATGCAGAAGCTACCGTTGAGCAGCAATCCCAAATTTTAGCACAAAAGAATATTGAAGATAATGCAAATGTAGCACAACAAAATGTGGCAAAGAGATTAGCCCAGAAACCAGAATTGCCAACTTCAAAAACAAAAAATATGGTAAGTGTAAGTCAAACAGAAATACATAATTTAGTAGAAACTGAAACAGATAATGTAAATTATCAAGAAGCTTATAATCCTAATTATGTCGTCATCAATGGAAAACCTGTTTACAACGAACAAGAAGCCATCGCATTAACAGAAGATGCGGTTAATTATTTGGCAAGCAATGTAAGCCAAACGGTAGATCACGCACAAAATGCAACCAGTCTTTCACTTGATTTAAAATAAATAAAAAAATGAAAAAGTTCTCAATAATATTAGTTTTATTCTTTCTTTCAACGAATATTTTCGGCCAGTCAGAAAAGATTAACCAACTGTTCACACAGTATCAAGATGCACAAGGTGTTACGACGATTAAGATTGCAAAGCCCATGTTCGGGATGCTCAACAAGCTTAATATCGGAGACTCTGAACTGAAAAAAATTAAACCACTTCTCAAAAAAATCCAAGGCTTGAATATTATGATTATGGAAAAGCCAACTTTCCCAGCCGATTTAGCTGCCGAAAATGTTGTGCCTTTGCAAAATTATGAAACGCAACGTAGCGCGATTTTGTCGGCAATTAGTAATCTTAAGTATGAGGAATTGGTGACGGTAAATAGCCGAGACAATAAAATTAAATTTTTGGCATCCGACGCAACAGACGGCATATTCAATGATTTGTTACTGAATATCACAACGAACGACAACACGATTTTGATGATGTTGGATGGGAAAATTTCTATGGATGATGTTTCCAATCTAATAGAAGAAACCAAGAATGTTACGGCGCTTAATCCGATTTCGAGTATTAATTCAACCACTCAGCAGAATACCGCAAGTGTTAGAAAAGTTTCCGCTTTCGATGGCATCGAAGTATCTACGGGTGTAAGTGTTAAATTTACGCAAGCTGCCAATCATTCCGTAGTGGTGGATGTTGAGCCAGACAAGCTACAATATGTAATTACGGAAGTAGAGAATAATGTTCTTAAAATATTTATCAGAAATAATGGGGTTAAAAATTTGAATATTAGAAATCTTATTGTAAAGGTTTCTTCTCCTAAAATGAACCGAATTGTTACCAAGTCTGGGGCAAGCTTTCAAGCCATGAATACCATTAAAGACAGAGCCTTAGCGATAGAAGCTTCTTCTGGTTCCAGAGTAGATGGCGATTTTGATATTTCATCTTCCTCAGCGATAGAATCGACTTCGGGGTCAACAATCAAGATGAAACTTCAGACAGGCAGCGTGGCGTTGGATGCAAGCAGTGGTTCTTTTGTGCGACTAAATGGTTCTGCCGACAATGTTGCGTACAGTGTGACGAGTGGCGCGACTCTGGACGGTGCCAATTTCGCAACCAAAAAAGCAACGGTAAGTGCTTCATCTGGAAGTAGTGTTAAAGTAAATGTATCGGACGCGTTGACAGCTTCGGTTTCTTCGGCGGCATCGGTTCAGTACAAAGGTAATCCATCAAGCATTGTGACGGATGTTAAGAAGATTACTGGTGCTAGTTTAACACAAATCAATTAAGATCAAACTTAAAATTAAAGCATGAAAAAATATATATTTTTAGGATTTAGTATATTGACGATGCAGTCTTGTCTCGTTTCGCAAAAACCTTCCGTTGATTTTTTCAATACGCCGTATTATCGCAATCAAGCCAATTTTATGAGTATTAATGTTCCGACTTTTTTGGCTAAATCATTTCTTAAAAATCAATTAAAAGAAGATGGTGAGAGCGAAGAAGTTATCAACCTCGTTAAGAAAGTCTCAAAAATAAAACTGATGACTTCCGAGAATATGGATTCTAAAATGATGGCAGAATTTACCAATTACCTCAACCAAGAAAAGTTTGAAGAATGGGCGTCTATCCGTAATGATGGCGATGTTATCAACATCAATGCGCAACAATCGGATGATGTAATTAAAAAAATAATGATTGTTGTAAACTCAAAAGATAATGATGCTGTTTTTATAGATGTAAGTGGAACATTCACCATTGATGATATCTCCAAGCTTGTGGAAGCGGGCAAAACATCTAACATTAAAATTAATCGTAAAAAATCATAACATACATATTAACACTAGAACTTAAATTTTTCACTAAAAAATCCCTCACATTTCGAGGGATTTTTTTATGGATTTTCCTGAGATATTTTGTCGTGATAACGCAGATACATTGGCAAAGCTGCGGAGCCGTACCATTTGAAACTTTCATAACTGAACACTCCAGCAGCTACAGCAGGATCGCTTTTTACCAAGGCGTCCGCTTCTTCTGTTGTTTTGACATTAAAGATGAACATACCACGATAATCGCGATTGTTTTTATCAAAGAAAGGACCTGCTACAGACAGTTTTCCTTCTTTTGCAAGTTTTCCTATATTGTCGAGATGTCCACGCATTAAGCTAGCCATTTTCTGTTTGTCCTCAATTTTGTTAGGTCCCGTTTTTAGCATGACAATGACGTAAGGTCGCATGCCATATTTGTCGGCGGACAAAGAGTCTGCTAGTTTTTTATCAAAATTTTTGTGTTGCGCAAAACTTAAGCTTGCACAGAAAAACAGTATAAGACTAAATGATAAATGTTTCATGATTTTTATATTTAATTGGGGCGTGTCCCGTTGTTTTCCTTGGCGCGTCCATTGCCACAACAAGCGGGTCGCTACGTTCGCTGCTATCTTTGGTATTCGGGGCTTCGGCTCCGCTCAGCCGCCGAATACCAAAGGATATCCGCTATCATCGCTCACGCATACAGCATATTGCGACAACAAGGCTCTTTTGGCGCTCGCTTCGCTCGCGCCTCAAATTCACTTCTTAATTCTATTAGTCTTTAATTCTCAAAAACTCTTTGGCGAGTTCAATCATTTTTGGATCGCCTGTATATTTTCCTCTTTCGTCCGAAAGCTTCACTGTTGGGATCCATTCGTTGTTGATACCTTTTACGCCGATTAGCTTCATTACGATGTTCATAGGTTTCAGTCCGACATCATTGGTAAGATTGGTTCCAATTCCGAACGAAATTCCAATTTTCCCGCGGCAAGCCTTTGTTATTTCGTGCACTTTTTCAAGATTAAGACCATCCGAAAAAATAATGTATTTGAAGAGCGGATTAATTCCTAGAGACTCATAATGTTTTATCGTTTTTTCGGCAAATTCTATGGGGTCACCACTATCGTGTCGCACGCCATCGAAGAGTTTTGAAAACTTTTTGTCAAACTGTTGGAAGAAAACATCCGTTGTGTAGGTGTCGGACAATGCAACGCCCAAATCGCCGCGATAGACATCAATCCAATGTTCCAAGGCTAGAGAATTGGCCATCTTGAAGCCGTATTCTGCTGCATGGAACATAAACCACTCGTGGGCGTGTGTGCCGATGGGTTTCACATTAAACTTCATAGCGAAATGCACATTGGATGTGCCTATGAAAGTTGAGTTTTTGTCTTGTAGCAAAGCTTCCATAACCAGACCATGTACGCGATAAGAATGGCGTCTTCTTGTCCCGAATTCTGCAAAAGAAACGCCTAGTTCTGTAAGGTGTTTTGCTTTTTCCACTGTCTTGTCGATGACTTCTTGGTTGGATTGTCGCTCGAGGTGGTTCATTTCATAATGGAGCTCGCTGATTAAAGATAATAACGGGACTTCCCAAAGGATGGTTCTGTACCAAAGTCCTTCGGCGCTGACTTTTAGGTCGTTGCCATGTTGTTCAATTTTTATTTCAGAAGGATCATATTGATAGCCTTCGAGAAAGTCTAAGTAGGGGAGGCTAAGGTACGGGCAAGTTTTTTTAAGGTAGGCTTTTTCCTCTTTGGTAAGTTTGAGGTTTGCCATGTCATTAACCGCTTTGCGCAGTTCTTCGGCGAAACCCTCGGGGAAGTTGTGTTTGCCACGGTTGATGAATTCGTATTTTACGACTTCGTTGGTAAAGAGTTTTACGACGGCATTTTGCATCGTAATTTTATAAAAATCATTATCTAATATAGACTGAAGTCTTACTTCTTGCATAAAAGCTTGTTTTATACAAAGCTACTGAAATATCATATTGTGAAGAATATTTTTAGTCAAAAGAATGTTGAATGTTTTAATCTAGCCCCGATGGAAGCGGCATCCTTTGGGCTTGGCGTGAGGCGGCGGAGCGTAGCGGAGCCGACCGAGCGCCAAGACGAAAGATATAGCGGACAGCGGGTGGGAAAAGTCAAGAGCATGACAACTTGCCATGCTCCTAATTTTATTGAAAATTTTAAACCTTTATTGTTTGATAAATTTAAAGTTTTTGTAGCCGTTGTCGGTTTTTATGTTTAAGATATAGGCACCCGAAGGAAGTCGAGCAACGTTGATTCTTGTAGAATTGGTGGATATAATTTGCTTGCCACTGAGATCATAAATGAAGATTCTTTCAATGTTTTTGTTGGTTGCCAAAATATTGATGAAATCAGAAGTAGGATTTGGGAAAATCTTGATAATTCTTGATGGATCTTCTATGCCAAGTTTGTCTGTTAGCTTAATAGGTTCGCGGAACAAAGAGAGTTGCATGAGATTTTTGCCAATCAGTTTGTAGGTGTAGGCTTCCACAGTGTAGGATCCGTAATCTTCGGTTGTTACTTCGTTGAAAAACAGGTTTTCTGTGGAAATGTCCATGTTTTCATCTAGATTTTTGAACCAAGTAAAGCTGTAGTCTGGTCCTGTTAAATATTGATGAAGAGAGGCGGGTTGTCCTATAACGCCCAGCACTTCTGCTGGCGCATCATAACGTTGTGGTGAATAATAAAATCCATCGTAATTGAAATTTTCTGAAGCGAATTTTGCTTGTAGTGCTTGTGGTGTATATCTGTTGTTGCTAAGGTCACAAACTGGTGGGAGCTTTGTTGGAAGTTCGCCTTCCAAATGATTGTCGCGTATGGATAACATTAACAAAGTCGGAATGTTTAGCAACTCCGAAGGAAAACTTCCCCGAAGTTCGTTTTCGTCAATCGAAAGTTGTTGGAGTTTTTTCAGTTGGATAAGGTTTGATAGCCCCGATTTTATTTTATTTTGGCTCAGATTGAGATTTAATAGATTTGAAAAACTCGCGATTTTTGCGGGTAATTGTTCAAGGTTGTTAGCGGCGATATTGAGTTGTTCAAGATTGTTAAGATTGCCAATGTTAGAATAGTTTGAAATGTTGTTCTTACTAAGGTTTAGTTTAATCAAACGTGTGAAACTATTAATAACATTGGGAACTGCTGTTAATTGATTGTTGGATAAATTAAAATCCTGTAATGCTGAAAGATTTGTAAGCCTGTCGAAGCCAGAAGTAATTTGGTTGTCGCTAAGGTCGAGTTGTAGAAGGTTTATAAAAGACGATAAGCTTGTTGGTACTTCGGTTAGTTGAAGATTGGAAAGGTTAAGGTTTTTCAGTTTTGTAAATGGCTGAAGCGTTTGGTTGATGTTAGGAATTTCGAAACGGTTGCCACCAAGTCCAAGATCTTCAAGATTGGTAAGGCTTGTGATTTTGGAAGATGGATCGCCTGATAAGCGGTTGTGGGAAATGTCTAATACTTTTAGATTTGTTAATCCGCCAAGGCTTCCTGCTAATTCGCCATTTAGTTCGTTATTACTTAAGTCTAGCTTTTGAAGTTTCGAAAATATAGAAAGATTGGACGGGAAAACACCTTTTAAGGCGTTGTTGTTAAGTGAAATTTCTACGACATCGCCGTTTTTTATATTGATACCAAACCAGTTTCTGGGATCTTTGGATAGATCCCAAGTGCGGTTCCAGTCTGGGCCATTGGTAGTGTTGTAGATGTTGATTAGCGCATTTCGTTGTGCGTTAGAAATGCTCCATTGTGCCCATACAAAATTGGAAATCAGTAGAAAAAGTAGAGTTTTTTTCAAAAGCTAAATGTTTTTTGCAAATATATATTTTATATGTAATACTTGTTTTATTTTTTTTGTTACAACTGATAAGCCTATCTCTAAGAATTTGAAAAATTATATCCAAAGGCTTGTGTTTTATTTCTTGAGAAAATTCTTAATATTGCGGGTTTTAGACTTTTCCATGAAGAAATATGTTATTCTTGCTGTTATTGTAGTTATTGTTAATCTGTTAGAAAGTTTTCTGTTACCAACAGGCGGCGTCTATGCGGATAGTTTGTCTTACTTCGAAATCGCTGCGGATTTACCTACTCCCGTGACAGATCTTTTCCCATTGGGATATCCTATTTTTTTGAGGGCTTTCTTTGAGGTGTTTAAAGATTACTTTTGGGCGTATAAGCTTCTTAATGTTAGTATGCTTATGACGGTATTTTTGTTTTCATATTTTAAAAAGTTTTTTTTCAGAGAAACGGTTTTGTTGTTCATGGGAAAAACCTTGTTGTTTGTAATGGCTATTGCGATTTCGGAAGGTCCATTTTTGTTCTTAATGTATTTTCTGATTTACTTTTTCTACCAAATTTTAACAAGTAATTCTTTTAAATATAGAGATGTTGTTTTCGCGTCGCTCCTTATGGTATTGATGTTTGTTGTAAGGTATTCGGGCATTTATGTGTATTTGGGTATAAGCTTATTCGCGCTGTATATGTTGCTAAAATCTAAAGACCGCAAACGGGTCACAACTTTGTTTTCATTTCTTTTAATTTCCGGAGTGGGCATTGCAAGTTATTTAGCCTTCAATTATATTTCTTTTGGAAGTTTTACAGGAGAAGATCTTAGAGGGCAGCCCCATGAGATTTTGGGAATTAGTGTTTTAAGAGGCGTTTTAGGAACTGTCAACGCGATTAATCCGTACATTGGTCTAAAGCCGGCATCGAATAGTATGTTTAGTATAGGCTTTCAATTTGTTTTAATGCTGGTTGATGTTGCAATATTGCTGTATTTTCTCAAATATTTTAAAAAATCAAAAAATACCACTGCTTCTTATTTCCATATGTTGTTGTGGACCATTGCAGGCGTATATGCAATTTGTCTTTTTGTTTCCAGTCTGGCGCAACAAATCGAAGAAATGAATACAAGAATGCAAGCTGCAGTCAATGTATGCTTGTTTTTCTCGTTCCTTATATTGTTCTTTCAAACGGGAAAATCGGATAAGATTATTGTAAGACTGTCTTGTTTTTTCTTTTGTTTTGGAGTGCTATATAGTTTGAAAAGTCCTGAAAGCTATTTCGAAAATCGCAAGCAGATTGAGCCACAAATGTCAATGTTCATAGATAAGGAATATAGTTTTAATAACGAAAGTAATAAGAGAGAAATGACAACCTATTATATCCCTATTATTAAAAAGACTTTCCAATACAGGCATACGGGAGGGCAAGCGGGCGATACCAAGCAGTCTATTATTGGAACGATTAATCCTAAAATAAAATGGTTAAAATTCGATACCGTGCAAGACAAGTCTAAAGTCTTGTACACTTCCGAAATTGTTTTGGACGGAAGTCAATAAGAATAGAATATTTATTAATCCTGTTTTTGTTACTATTAAATTTTCTCTTGCTACTAAAAGCAGTATCTGAACAAATCAGCGATTGTTAGTCTAGATAAAAACACTAATAGAAATGAAAAGCCTTTTAAAATATATTGTCCTAAACAAATGATTTTTAATGAGAAAGAATATTAAATTTTTATAGCATGTGTTGTTAATTAAAAAAATATTATTACTTTTGCACCCTGAATTATAATATAAAAGCAATTAAATGCCTACTATTCAACAATTAGTAAGAAAAGGAAGAGCCACGCTTGCCAAGAAGAGCAAATCGGCTGCCCTTGATTCTTGTCCACAAAGACGAGGAGTATGTACAAGAGTATATACTACTACACCTAAGAAACCTAACTCTGCACTTAGAAAAGTTGCAAGGGTAAGACTTTCTAACGGTAAGGAAGTTAACGCCTACATCCCGGGCGAAGGACATAATCTTCAAGAGCACTCGATAGTATTGGTAAGAGGCGGAAGGGTGAAAGACCTACCGGGAGTACGTTACCATATCGTAAGAGGTGCATTAGACACTGCAGGTGTTAATGGAAGAACACAAAGAAGATCTAAGTATGGAGCTAAGAGACCAAAACCAGGTCAAGCGCCAGCTGCAACAGGTAAGAAAAAATAATCATTAAATAAGGTACAAAAGCAATGAGAAAGACAAAAGCGAAAAAAAGACCGTTGTTACCAGATCCGAAATTTAATGATCAATTGGTAACAAGATTCGTAAACAACCTAATGTTAGACGGTAAAAAATCTATCGCATTCAAAATTTTTTATGATGCGCTAGATATCGTTGAAAACAAAAAAGGAGATAACGAAAAAACATCACTAGAAATCTGGAAAGATGCATTAACTAACGTTATGCCACACGTAGAAGTACGTTCTAGAAGAGTTGGTGGTGCTAACTTCCAAATCCCAATGCCAATCAGAGCAGATAGAAAAATTTCTATGGCTATGAAATGGTTAATCAAGTACTCTAAAGCAAGAAACGATAAATCTATGGCTCAGAAATTAGCTGCAGAAGTTATTGCTGCTGCTAAAGAAGAAGGTGCTGCTTATAAAAAGAAAACAGATACTCACAAAATGGCAGAAGCTAACAAAGCTTTCTCTCACTTTAAATTTTAATTAAGACAATGAGTAGAGATCTTAAATTAACAAGAAATATTGGTATCGCAGCACACATCGATGCTGGTAAAACAACTACAACAGAACGTATTTTGTTCTATTCTGGTAAAAACCATAAGTTAGGAGAAACTCACGAAGGTTCTGCTACGACTGACTGGATGGAGCAAGAAGCTGAAAGAGGTATTACAATTACTTCTGCTGCTGTTACTGTAGATTGGAAATTCCCTACAGAGCAAGGGAAAGCCCTTCCAGATGCAAAAGATTATCATTTCAATATCATCGATACCCCAGGACACGTTGACTTCACAGTAGAGGTTAACCGTTCTTTAAGAGTTTTGGATGGTTTGGTATTCTTATTCTCTGCTGTAGATGGTGTTGAGCCTCAGTCTGAAACCAACTGGAGACTTGCTGATAACTACAAAGTTCCAAGAATGGGATTTGTAAACAAAATGGACAGACAAGGAGCTGATTTCCTTAATGTTTGTAAGCAAGTTAAAGAAATGTTAGGTTCTAATGCAGTGCCTATCGTTTTACCAATTGGTGACGAATCCGACTTTAAAGGTGTGGTAGATTTAGTGAAAAACAGAGCAATCGTTTGGCATGATGAAAACCACGGATCTACTTTTGATATTGTTGAAATCCCAGCTGAAATGGTTGACGAGGTAAGACAATACAGAGGTCAATTAATCGAAGAAATTGCTGCATACGACGAAAATCTTCTTGAGAAGTTTATGGAGGACGAAAACTCTATTACAGAAGAAGAAATTCATGTTGCATTAAGAGCTGCTACTTTGGATATGAGTATCATTCCAATGACTTGTGGTTCTTCATTCAAAAATAAAGGTGTTCAGTTTATGCTAGATGCTGTTTGTCGTTACTTACCTGCTCCAACAGATAAAGAAGCGATCGACGGTACAGATCCTAAGACTGATTTGCCAGTTACAAGAAAACCTTCAGTAACTGAACCATTCTCAGCTTTAGCATTTAAAATTGCAACTGACCCATTCGTAGGTAGATTAGCATTCTTCAGAGCTTATTCTGGTAGATTAGATGCTGGTTCTTACGTATTGAATACAAGATCAAATAACAGAGAGAGAATCTCTCGTATCTTCCAAATGCACGCTAACAAGCAAGAGCCTATCGAGTACATCGAGGCTGGAGATATTGGTGCTGCTGTAGGATTTAAAGATATCAAAACTGGAGATACATTATGTGATGAAAAGAACCCAATCGTTCTTGAATCTATGGTGTTCCCAGATCCAGTAATTGGTATCGCTGTTGAGCCTAAAACTAAGGCTGACCAAGATAAAATGGGTAACGCTTTAGCTAAATTGGCTGAAGAAGATCCTACTTTCACAGTGAAAACTGATGAAGCTTCTGGTCAAACAATTATCTCAGGTATGGGTGAGCTTCACTTAGATATCATCGTAGACCGTATGAGAAGAGAGTTTAAAGTAGAAGTTAACCAAGGTCAACCACAAGTAGAATACAAAGAAGCGCTTACAGCAACAGCTAATCACAGAGAAACTTATAAAAAGCAATCTGGTGGTAGAGGTAAGTTCGCAGATATCGTATTTACTATTGGTCCAGCAGAAGAAGGTAAATCTGGTCTTGAATTCGTAAACGAAATTAAAGGTGGTAACATTCCTAAAGAATTTATCCCTTCAGTTGAGAAAGGATTCAAAGAAGCTATGAAAAATGGTCCATTAGCAGGTTTCGAAGTTGATGCTATGAAAGTCGTTCTTAAAGACGGATCTTTCCACGCGGTTGACTCGGATCAGTTATCGTTTGAATTAGCTGCTAAGATGGGATTCAAAGAATCAGGAAGAGCTGCAAAAGCAGTTATCATGGAACCTATCATGAAGCTTGAAGTGGTAACACCTGAGGAATACATGGGAGACATCGTTGGTGACCTTAACAGAAGAAGAGGTACTGTAAACGGTATGGATGACAGAAATAACGCTAAAGTTATCAAAGCATTCGTTCCCCTTTCTGAAATGTTTGGTTATGTAACGACACTAAGAACATTATCTTCTGGTAGAGCTACATCTTCTATGGAATTCGAAAAGTACGAAGCTGCTCCTAATAACGTTGCTGAAGAAGTAATCGCTAAAGCTAAAGGTTAATTTTAAATTAGATTAAAATGTCACAAAGAATCAGAATAAAACTTAAGTCTTACGATTACAATTTAGTAGATAAATCTGCTGAGAAAATCGTAAAAACGGTAAAAGCAACTGGTGCTGTAGTTAACGGTCCAATCCCTTTACCAACTAACAAGAGAATCTTCACTGTGTTAAGATCTCCACACGTTAACAAAAAAGCTAGAGAACAGTTCCAATTATCAGCTCACAAGAGATTGATGGATATCTACTCTTCTTCTTCTAAAACTGTGGATGCGCTTATGAAGCTTGAGCTTCCTTCAGGTGTAGACGTAGAAATTAAAGTGTGATACTAGCATACTTTGCTATGATTATAGAATCCCTTTCCAATTTTGGAAAGGGATTTTTTGTTGTAACAGCATTTGTTTAAAATTAACTTTTTTTGTGCACAAAGATTAATTATGATATTAGGACTTTTCTTTAACCTGAGTTTATTCTGTGATGTGTTTTAGTTGAGCCTCATTTACCGCATTCTCTGAGTCAAAGAAAGAAGTCTTTTTTAATAGCAAGAAAATTTTTGTAGAAACACAATCAATAGATTTAAAGTTGTCAACTAAGTCAGGCAAAAAAATAAAAGAATTAAGAGAACAGCTAAAATGAAATAGGAATTTATTGAAACTGAAAGCTTGAAATAGAATTAGTATTCTTTTTTAACCAAAAAATCCCCTCGTTTTCACGGAGGGGAGTTTATTTTATACCTTCAAGATTCCTAAAACCTTGAAGGTTGGTTGTAAAATTACTTCACTTCTTCAAAAATAACGATATATGATAATCAATTAGTTATGATTTTACGGTACAAATAAGGTACAGATAAAAGATCGTGAACATTGTCTTCTTTTTTATTCTTTTTGCCGTTTTCTTTAATTTATTAATTTTTGAAAAATAATTCATAAATATCAAAATTAAAGATTAACGCGTATTATTTCATACATTAAATTTGTCGGTGAAAAAAAATATAATTTTTTATTGAAAGATTAGCAATCTATTTTGGAGCAGTTTGATGTATTTTTCTTGATGTTCTTTACTTAAATAGGATTGATGAATGAGTGATAACATTTTCTTCTCTGATTTTAGAAAACGTTTAAAAGTATTCTCCACTTGTTTTTGGTTTAATCCTAATTTTAATCCTAAATTAATAAAATCGCTTTTGGAAAGTTTTTTCTTTTTTCCACCAATAGTTAATGCTGATTCTTCTTTATCTTCAGGTAAATGAAGTTGAACGTTGAGCAAATCGTAAGCAGGAGATATTTCCCAATTTTCACCATTTAATATGAGCGAAAAATTTTTGAGATGCATATCATTATTTCCTGTAATGTAACAGAAAATTACTATTTCATAAAACCTCATTAAATCTAATAAAGTGTTTGCAGAATGCTCTTTAATCGCTTTTCCAACCTTCTCTACTGAACCACGATATTTATCAAATGCTTCTAAGATTTGAAACATATCCAGCATATGAATTTTGTTTCCATTATCGTCTCTGTCAATTCGTTTTGTAATGTAGGATAATTCGCCAGATTTTAAACGAATGAGTGAGGACATCACGGTAGTAATACCGCATATTTCAGCCATTTTCATCGTCAGATGTTCATTTTCGGGCATCTCCGAAAAAGTGGAATTTTGCGGTTTTAAAATATAGTTACCTCCCAAAGCACCAACAACCGTTAATCTACCTCTGTTTGCATCCTTTAGAACATCTTTAATGAAGCCCATCGATAATTTTGGCTGAACTCCTGGAACTGCAACGGAAGTTTCAATGACTTGTTTTGCCAAAATTTCCATTTCCTGCAACGTATAATCTAAAATTGGAGGATTAGTTGTCCCAAAGAATTTCTGACTGCAATGCGGATGAAAATCCTCTTCGCCCATTACTTCTTGATAGCAATATAGACATTTTTTACCCATCACTTTTCACAATTAAAGGTTCTACACTTACTGCACCAATGCAATTTTTGCAACACGCCAAAAGCAATCCCATTCTGTCGTTTTTGTTGATTTTCCAACTTTCGGAGGCAATTTCCAAAAGCCAACCTTCTGGAATTAATCCTTCAAAAAAAGGGAACAACCTATTTTCTCTATATAATTTCTCGGAAACAGGCATTGAAAAGGTAATGAATTGATACGGAAATTTTTGAATATAATCATTATCATATTCAAAGGTGTAATCTCCATCGTTGGTTTCCGTAACGACTCCTGCAAAATGATTTTGATAAAAAACTTTTCCCTGTCTCATTTTTCAATTTCTTTTAAATTGGCAGGAACAAGTTTACTCCCAAACATCAGAAGTACCTGATTTACTTTTGACAAGCTGAGATTTTCTTTTCCCTGTTCTATTTTCCGAACCACAGTTAATGCAACACCAGCTCTTTCCGCAAATTCTTGTTGGGTAAGATTGGCTTCTTTCCTTTTTGTCTTTATAAAATTGGCTAGGTTAACGTACATAATTATATGCTTTTGCAATTATTTTATGCAAATATATTAAATTATATGCAAAAACGTATAAAATAATTAAATTTGCAATAATTATATGCAATTAGATATATAAATTTAGTATTAAATACATTGTCTAATAAATAAAGACTTTATGCTATTAAACCCTTCGGATAACTTGTCTGAAGTTAATAATATTTTAAAATGAGTTGTTTTTAACCCCTATTATATTGTGCATTAAAATCACTGTTTAAATGTCTTGCTAAATCTTTTGAAACTTTACCATCGCAAACCAATACTTCATTCTTCAATTCTGATTTGAATCGTTTCTCAAGATGATGAATTGTATCTACATATTTGAAAACAGAATAATTTTTCTGTTCGGCTCATTAGCTAGAAGGCGTTTTATTTTTTTATAATTTCTTCCTGCTTAGGATCATTCTCTACTAATTTTAAGTCTTTCAGTCGCTTTTGAATATCTTTAAATAATTGAATATCCGAATCTATATCATCTAAAAACTCTTGTTGCCTATGAAAAGTATCAACATTATAAACTTCATTGTTTTTAGGAGTTTTTCGTTTGAGTGCCTAAATAATTACAAAGGTGTAACCCCACTAACAATTTTATTTTTTATTGAGGATTTTTTTGAAGACTTAAGTAGATATCTGACCATCCTGAAAAATAAAAATAACCTACCAGAAATTTCAGCTTATCACTAATGGAAATCAAATTATTCAATCTTCCTTTTAGTGTTTTTTGTTGTTTATTATTGGTAATAAAATTATTCGACATTGTATTTAGTGATAAAGTAATTGATATATTGTTTTAAATACGTCCCTAAATAGTAAGGCAAATTCATTAACAAGTAAGGTTTCCCTTCTGGTGTAACAGTTTCTTCAATGTTGAATTTCCCTCCATACATTCTGACTGCGAATTGATGAGGGGCTTGATTCACAAATTGATGCAAGGATTTCAAACTTCCCGTTTTCCCCGATTTAATTTCAATAGGAATCAAGAATTTCCCGTGAGCAATGAGCAAATCAACCTCTGCTGACGATTGCGTTTTGTCCCGAACCCAAAAGTTGGTCTTTTTGTAATCCGTAGTATTCAAAGACAAAACTTCCTGATTGATAATATGAGGGATAGTCGCTCCTTTGTATGCTTCGTTAAGGTCTTTCATTAGCAACAAATCGGCTTGAATATTCTGATCAAAATTTAAAATTCCTGTATCCAAAAATTGTAATCGTGGCGATTTTTTATAATCTGGAAGAATTGGCGGCTCTACATTGGTACAAGGATAAATTACCTGAATGACCTTTGCGGCATCTAAATTATTGAATGCCTCGCTCACTTCCCTCGACTTATAATTAGAGTGTCCGAAATTTTGAAATTTAATCCGTTGGTCAACAAATGATGCAGCGGTATTTACGATGTGTTGCATCACATTTTCTTCCGATTTACTATCTGCATATTTTATCACATCATCTTTGTAGGTATTCCAAATACTTTCATAAATCTGTGGAAGGAATAATAAATCTTTATGAGCAACATAGTTGACAACAATTTCGGGCATTCCCCCAATAATACAATAGGTGTGGAATTCTTTCATCAAAAGTTCGTGGGCAATGTCGTCAACGGGAACATTCCGAAATCTTTCTAACAAATTCTTTTTCCCCTGTGCTTCAAGATATTCCTGAAAATTTAAAGGAAACAAATACAGATAATTAATCCTACCTACTGGATAATTTTTAGTTTTCTTTAAGGTATGCTCCAGCAAAGACCCCGCAGCAATGACATTCAATTCTGGCAAGTCCTCATAAAAATACCGCAAAAAAGAAATAGCTTTTTCGGATTCCTGGATTTCATCAATAAAAAGCAGTGTCTAGGGAAAATCTTTTGGAGAGATTTCATTTTTTAATGCAAAAAATTGACCAATTCCTGCACACTATTACTCCGTTCTACGAGATTAGCATCTTCGCTTTTTTCTAAATTAAACTCTATAAAATGGGTATAACTTTCCCCGAAACTACGAACCAAGGTCGTTTTCCTACTTGTCGAGCTCCTCTTAGTATCAACGGTATGGCATTAGAACTCGTTTTCCATTGAACCAACTCATCAAAAAATATGTCGTTTAAAATTCATTCTTATCATAAAACAAACCCAAATTTACTAAATTTTCGTAACAAAACAAGGGTGATTTTTGCACTTCATTTTTGATTTGATTTATATATAAAATGCAAATCGAGCTCCGTTAACAATTTTCTATAATAATTATCCTCAGGAACTAGCATATCTAGACTGAGTTCGTAGAACAGTTGTGATGTAAAGTGTTTTCGTCCTTGCATATTTAAATTTACGAAAATTTCATATCATAAATAACAGTTTTTAACTATATTTGAGTTGTGCAACAGGCACAAGGGTTTTGCAATAGTGGGGCTGAAAGTTAAAGGCTCAACATTTGTGCTACTATTGAGCTTTGGTGCAATCATCAACTAACGTTCTTCGATTGCCCCACCATCGCAAAGCCCCAAACCGTTATCTGCAAAGCAAAAACCATGATTGTCAATTAAAATGAAGGAAGAAAAATTCCAATTTGGTCAGTACTCAAATGAAAATCACACTTATTATGATGAAAATAATGAGGAATATGAATCATTCTTACAACAAACCGCTCCATTAATTGGTTACATTGTGCATGATTTTAATAAACTTGATGAGAGTTTAAACAACGCTATTTGGCAAATAATATCTGATAGAACTGACGAAATAGGAGCATTAATTACTTACAAAATGAATTTTTCCGCAAAAGTTGATTTGTTTAATAGAATAATTAAATCAATGGAAATAGGTTGTGATAATGAAATTCCAATTTTAAATGAATTAATTGAAAAACTTAAGAGATGTGCAACTTTAAGAAATGCTGTAGTACATGCTGAATGGTATAATATGAATGAAAAAGGCTATACTTTTGTAAAACTAAATTTTGAAAAAAATGGTTTGAAACAACATTATTGGCAGTTTACACCAGAGTCTCTTAGAAAAATAGTTGATTTAATTAACGAAACTTACTTTCTATTTGATACTTATTATGAACAAAAAGATGATTTGCTCAGCAGCTAACATATTCTATGTCAAAAAACAAGAAAAATTTTAAATATTTTCAATTGGCAAATTGATGGGTTTTTACATAGGGCGTTTCTCGTTTGATGACTGCAAAAATGCGGCTTACCAGTTTGCATTTTACATTATTTAAGGCTAATAAACTGTGTTTGCCTTCTCCTTTTTTTCGTTCGTAGTATAATTTGAGTTTCCGTTGTTGGCACAAGCATCTTGCCCGTGTCTGCATAACCTATTTTCATTAATCTGTAAAATTTGTATTACTGCTCATCTTTTATTTATTGTAAGCACGAGCGCTAGGGAGACCCTGCTAAGAATGATAAGATAAAAAAAGTGATAACGTTGTTATGTTCTTTTAATCGCAAAGGTTTTATATGCTTTGTATTTAGTTTTTAAAAAAAAAAAATTAACATGTTATAAAGCTAAAAAACAATGGTAAAAACATTCCTTTTGTATTCTTTTATCATAAAAATATGATATTATTATAAATCTCATAAATTAATAGCCATAACACAGCAATTTAACTTCGCATTTTATATAGATTAAAAAACAGAACGAAACATACAACTTACTAATTCTATACAAAATACGAAACCAAAAAAACACAAAAAACATATATAAAATAAACACTTACAATAAATAATAAAAATATTTGTGGTTTCACAAAACTTTCGTACATTTACGTGTTGTAGGCAATTTTAACCGCCCGAACCGTCCAAAGATTTTCCCCATTCGTTTAAATCCCAAAGAATTTTTACCAAACCATTTCCTAAATCCGACAACTCATATTCAACACGAGGAGGAAGCTCATTAAAAGAAGTTTTGGTAAGCAATCCATCTTCAACCATTTCAGAAAGTTGTTGATTGAGTACTCTTCGGTCAACATTTTTTATGCCACGCAAAAACTCGCTTGGTCGTTTTTTTCCTTCGTTGATTTGCCAAACGATGGAGATTTTCCATTTTCCATTAATGGCGTTTACTGCTTTTTCCAACGGACACATTTTTTCTTCTATCGTTAAAACCTTTATCCCCATAAAATTGACTTTTTTATCCCCTATTGATTAATTAATGCGGTATTGTGAGAGCGTTTCTACTACTATAAATTTGCTCAAATTCAACTACAAAAATATGAATATTTTAAGAATCGATTCAAGCGTAAGAGTACAAAACTCGAAGTCAAGAGAATTGACGGATTTTTTTCTGAAAGAACTTTCAACAAAACAAAATTTTAACCTAAAAATCTGTGACGTAGGCATTAATCCACCAGCATTTCCAACCGATGAATTCATAAAAGCAAATTACACTTTGCCCGAAAACAGGACGGACGAAATGAAATCAATTTTAGCAAATTCAGATGCGTTGATTGATGAATTGTTTTGGGCGGATAAAATCGTGATTGCTTCGCCAATGTACAATTTTACCATTTCGGCAACATTAAAGGCGTATATCGATAATATCGTAAGAATTGGACGCACATTTTACATAAACGAAAAAAGTGAAATGCAAGGTTTACTCAACGATAAAAAACTATTGGTCATCACTTCCAGAGGTGCAATGTTTTACGGCAAAAATGAAAATTTGGAATCGTTCGATTTTCAAGAAAGCTATCTAAAATCGGTGTTTCTGTTTATGGGAATTTCCGATTCCACTTTTGTAAATACAGAAGCCCAAGACTTTGGAACTACCGAAATGAAAATGATTAACTTTGAACATTCTAAAAATCAATTATCCGAACTTTCTAAAATATGGTAGAACCGCAGATTTTAAACAGAAAAGGAGCTTTAAAGGCAGAGAATATTCCAACCGAAGTTTTGGAATTATTGAATAGCGGAAAAATAGAAACCGTGAATTTAACGGAATGGTTGGCTGTAAATCATATTCAACTCATCAAAACCAATTTTTCGGAATTGGGAATTTCAAATTCAGTCATAGAAAAGGTTTTGGGCGAAATCCAAAAGCAGAAAAAATCTTCCACAATGAACACCATAAAAGTTGTTGGCGAAATGCTTTACAAAGAATTGAAAGACAAAAAAGAGTTTGAAAAAATCTTAGATAGTTTAAGCAATCATCCGTCCGATTCTATTCGTTGTTATGCTCCGTATTTAATTTCGCTGAATGAAAAATTAGAAATTCAAGAAAAGCTAAACCAAGCAAAACCTTTGATTGCCGACACTCATTTTGGTGTTCGGGAAATAGTTTGGATGGCTTTACGCCTCGAAATTGAAAAAAATCTTGAAGTATCGATTGAGTTTCTAACAGATTGGACAAAAAATGAAGATGAAAATATCAGACGATTTACCACCGAAGCAACAAGACCAAGAGGCGTTTGGTGCAAACACATTGACCAACTGAAAGAAACACCTGAAATCGCTTTGCCCATTCTGGAAAACTTAAAATCCGACACTTCAAAATATGTTCAAGACAGCGTTGGGAATTGGCTCAATGATGCAAGTAAATCCCGACCCGATTTCGTAATTGAACTCTGCAAAAAATGGCAAAAAGAATCGCCCACAAAAGAAACCGAAAAAATAATTAAAAGGGCAAAAAGAACGATTGAGAAATAAAAACTGCCTACAACATCGGTAACTGTTGCACAACTCCTTTTTTTTAGAAAATAGTTTTCAAAAACATGAAATTTTGACCTCTTTAGAAGCAATTTTAGAGAGGTTTTTTTTTAGTTGTAGTTCAAAATTCTAGAATTTGAATAGCTTAAAATCGAGTTTTTATAGACTGAAAAGGCGCGTTTTGAAAAAGCAAAGTTCTTCCCTTGTTTTAGAGATAGAACTTGGGCTAAAATACTTGGTTTTTTAATGGTAAAACGCATGTATTTCTTCAAGTTGTAGGTTAAACTTGCCATCAGTACATGTTTGTTTGCGTTTTTGATGCCTCGAGTGTTGACTCGTTTCATGTTGGTAAAGTTGATCAACGTTCCAATGACGGGTTCTACCGTTTTGCTTCGCACTCTAACCATTTTCTTGGCATATTTCTCGTTTTGGGTGAGTTTTTGATGCATACGGTCGTAATGTTCTTTGTGGATGCTGTCGTCTAGCTTTTTAAACTTGGTGCTTTTGCCACAGCATTGTTCTCTTAGTGGACAGTTTTTGCAATCTGTTTCACTGCTTCGGTACGTTCGTTTGGTGTAGCCTTTACTATCCATTTTTTCGCCTTTGAAAAGCAGTTTAGCTTGCTTACCTTCGGGTTTTGTGCATTGATAATAGTTTTCTTCTTTGTGGTAAGTAAAACCTTCTCGCTCTGATTTGTATTGTCCGAAGTTAGGGATGTAGGCGTTGATGTTTTTTTCGTGCAAATACGCCAATGCTTCGCCACTGCTGTAACCACCATCGGCTAAAAGTTCTTGTAATTCTATTCCGTTTTCCTTTAGGTTTTCTTCTGTGAGTTCTACAATTTGTTCTAAACACTGACTGTCGCGTTTATCCGCAAAATCTGAACACGCTCCTGTAATGACATGGTGCGCATCGTCAACTGCGATTTGTCCAAAATAATTTAATTGTCGCGCTTTGCCGGGTTTTACACTCACTCTAGCATCGCTATCTGTGGGAGAATAATGGGTGTGATTAGATAGGTATTTGGGACGGATGAGATTGCCGTTTTCATCTATCTGTCTACTATTGCTATTTGCTGGCATTCCTTTATACGCTTCTGCTTTCCAATCATGGTGGCGTTCAACGAGTTTCTTGCGGGTGGTAGTTACTTTGTATTCGCTGTTTTCTTCTAGTTCGTTTACAAAAGCACTGGCGTCTTCTAAAACTTCTTTCTCTACCAAGCTATCCATAGAAGCATTAGCTTTGATGAAAACGCTGTCCACCGCTTGTCGTTTACCACGAACCATATTTTTAGAAACGCACATTCTCAAGACTTCTTTAAACAAGTTTAAAAAGACTTCTTCGCCATA
Organism: Chryseobacterium sp. POL2; assembly: GCF_011058315.1. NCBI lineage: Bacteria > Pseudomonadati > Bacteroidota > Flavobacteriia > Flavobacteriales > Weeksellaceae > Chryseobacterium > Chryseobacterium sp. POL2. The sequence goes on from NZ_CP049298.1 coordinate 2,669,362, forward strand.
CAAACCGCGAGTTCGGCTAATGGTACTGTGCCAAGGAAGCTGCTCATGTACATCATAACCTAAAAACAATCTTATCGACAAGCTATCACTACAAAAAGCTATCAACTGTCTATCTGAATTGATATTGTTTAAATATCCCACCAATAATATCTTAAAGAAAACAACAGGATCTATACTCTCTTGTCCTTCCTTACCATAATACTTTTGAGTTGCTTTATAAATGAAATCTAAATTGAGTTCGGATAACATTTTTCTATAAAAATTATCCTCTGGAACTAGGTCTAATAAATTGACCGAAACAAATAATTGTGGTGTAAAACTCTTCTTTCCTTGCATACATCAATTTACGAAATATCCCGTTTTTATACAAGTTTATTTGTATATTTGAGTTGTGCAACAAGCACATCGTGTTTGCGAAAGAGCGGGTTAAGTTCAAACCTGAACTTTTGTACTTTTTTCACCGCAAAAACCATTTTTTATTTGCAAAAAAATGTAAATTAGCAAATAAAAAAATGGTTTTGCTAACGTCGGTGCAAAGTTGAAACTTACTGCTTTCTACCCCGCTCCTTCGCAAACACGCGGATCGTTATATGCCATTTTAGAGCAACGTTACGTCAATGAAATACAGAGAAATAGCACCGAAGGGATTTTTGACGAACTTCATTCAAAGTTTTTGGGAATATGAAACTTTTGAAACTGATTTTGAGCATACCATTATTCCAGACGGATATTTTGACTTGATTGCCCAATTTGAAAACAACAAATTGACCCTTGTAAAACTCACAGGGGTTTGGACTAATCCTATTAACGTAAATATTCCAAAATCAACAAAAATATTTGCTGTTCGTTTCAAGCTTTTGGCAACTGAATATTTATTTCAGCAGGAAATAAAATCTATTCTGAACACAACCAAAAATTTACCACAAACATTTTGGAATCTAAACATCTATACAACTGATGAATTTGAAAAATTTGTTTTTGATATTTTTAATCGGTTAGAAAATTCAATCAAACATTTAAAAGAAATCGACAACAGAAAACTCAAACTTTTTGAACTGATTTACAGCAAACAAAACTTATCCGTTGAGCAGCTTTCGGAGAATGTATTTTGGAGCAGTCGCCAAATAAACCGTTATTTCAACCAACAATTTGGATTTTCTTTGAAGTCGTTTTTAAATATTGTTCGTTGCAATTCTTCCTACAAGGATATTTCTAAAGGCAATCTTTTCCCAAGCGAAAATTATTTTGACCAAGCACATTTCATCAAAGAAATCAAAAGATATACAGGAACAACGCCAAGCAAATTATTCAAAAACGAAAACGTCCGATTTTTACAATTAGCAACCAAAGAGTAAGAGTAATTTTGCATCATAAACTAAAAAGATTTATAATGAAGATTACGAAACTCACCCCAAATTTTGAAGTAACAGATGTGAAAAAATCAGTCGCTTATTATACAGAAAACTTCGGTTTTAAATTGATAATGACTGTTCCAGCGACACAAGACGCAATAGAACAAGGCTTTGCTGAAAATAAAGAGTATGTCTATGCAATGATGCAAAAAGACAATGTGGAGATTTTTTTTCAACGCACCGACACATTCAAGGAAGATGTTGTTTTTGCACAAGGTTTGCCAATCGGAGCATCCGTTTCATTTTATATGGACATTGAAGGAATTAAGGAATTTCGTCAAGAAATGAAATCGAAAAATCTGAAAGTAACCGAGCTGAAAACAACTTGGTACGGAATGCAGGAATTTTATTTAAAAGACCTTAATGGATATATTCTTGGATTTGCCGAAAAAGCCGAATAAAAATGAACATCGAAGAATTAAGAGCATTCTGTTTGTCGTTGAAAGGTGCGGAAGAATCCTTGCCTTTTGACGACAAAACACTTGTGTTTTCCGTGAAAGGGAAAATGTTTTGTGCAACCGACATCACAACTTTTAAACTTGTAAACGTAAAATGTGACCCAGAAAAAGCGGTTGAATTACGAGAACAATTTGAGGAAGTAAATCCCGGTTATTATATGAACAAAAAACATTGGAACAGCATAAGCACAAACGGAAAAATCACAACAGAACAGTTTAAAAAGTGGATTATCGATTCTTATAATTTAATTGTTGCTGGATTACCAAAAAAAGTCCAAAAAGAGTTGAACGAAGAATAAAAACGGCATATAATGGGTTTTGCAAGATGCGGGATTGAAGGAAATCTCAGAAATATTCTAGAAAATACCCGCAAAAAACCATTTCATTTTTTTTTTGTAAATTTGAAAAAATGAAAATGGTTTTTGCTAGAGATTGGTTCTCCTCCCGACTTTCAGTTTACAGTAGCCCGCACCTCGCAAAGCCCCTTTCCGTTACAGGCAATATTACGAACGACCGTACTAAAAGAAAAGTCGTATATTTGCAGACACAAAAACTTAAACAACACGAAATGTAAAATATAATTTCTTTCAAACAAATCAGAACAACAACCGCAAAGCGGTCGCTGTATTGTTTCATCTTTAAAGAAAGGAATTATGCTTACTTTACAAAATATTTCATATACACACCCTAACAAGGATTTACTGTTTAGCGACATCAATCTGACAGTAAACAATCACGAAAAAACCGCTTTAATCGGTAACAACGGAGTAGGAAAATCTACTTTACTCAAAATTATTGCAGGCGAATTTCAACCATCAAACGGACAAATAAACGTTGAAGTCGAACCGTATTATGTACCGCAGATTTTCGGACAGTTCAATCATTTGAGCATCGCACAAGCGTTGCAAATCGAAGACAAATTGAATGCTCTAAAAGAAATTTTGGATGGAAATACAAGCGAAGAAAATTTCAATTTGCTGAATGACGATTGGACAATCGAAGACCGTTGCAATGAAGCATTAAACCATTGGAAACTCAACGATTTAGACTTATCACAAAAAATGGAAGCGTTGAGTGGCGGACAAAAAACCAAAGTTTTCCTTGCGGGAATTTCCATTCATCAACCCGAATTGATTTTGTTGGACGAGCCAAGTAATCATTTGGACATCGCCAGCCGACAACTTTTGTATGACTTTGTTCAAACCACAAAAAGTGCCTTGATTGTCGTAAGCCACGATAGAAAATTGCTCAATCTTTTGAACAGCGTTTGCGAATTGAGCAAACACGGAATTAAAGTTTATGGTGGTAATTACGATTTTTATAAAGAGCAAAAACAAATAGAAAATAATGCTTTGAGCCAAGATATTCAAAGCAAAGAAAAGGCATTGCGAAAAGCCAAAGAGAAAGAACGGGAAACTTTGGAGCGACAACAAAAATTGGACAGTCGTGGCAAAGGCAAACAAGAAAAATCGGGTGTTGCCCGAATAATGATGAACACGCTTCGGAACAATGCTGAAAATAGCACTTCAAAATTGAAAAGTGTTCACGCAGAAAAAATCGGTGGACTTTCGCAAGACTTACAAGAGCTTCGTTCTTCCCTACCCGACATTGATAAAATGAAATTCGGCTTTGATAATTCGGCTTTACATAAAGGTAAAGTTTTGTTCACAGCAACGGACATCAACTTTGGTTATGGCAACAAACCGCTTTGGGAAAACGGCTTGACTTTTCAAATCACAAGTGGCGAACGTATTGCGTTGAAAGGGAAAAACGGTTCGGGAAAAACAACTTTAATCAATTTGATTTTAGGAAATTTAGAACAGCAATCAGGAACAATTTACCGAGCGGACAATAAATCGGTTTACATTGACCAGGATTATTCTTTGCTTGACAACACGTTGAAAGTTTACGAACAAGCCCAACAATTCAATACTTTGGCATTACAAGAGCACGAAATCAAAATCCGCTTAAACCGATTTTTGTTTACAAAAGACGATTGGGAAAAACCTTGCATTGCGTTGAGTGGTGGAGAAAGAATGCGTTTGTTACTTTGTTGTTTAACCATTAACAGCCAATCGCCCGACATTATTATCTTTGACGAACCAACCAACAATTTGGACATTCAGAATGTTGAAATTTTGACGACAGCCATAAATGAATATCAAGGAACATTAATTGTTGTGTCGCACGATGAAACATTTTTGGAGCAGATAAATATAGAACGAACAATTGAACTCTGAAAAAATACTGCCTGTAATAACTAGAGTTTCGTTGCGTGCGGAGCACGAACAATGAAACTCCTGTTGAACGGAAGCTTTGGGAGCTCTTTTCAGGAGTTATGGGGTTGTCGTAAAATTTTTAAATGATATTTGAAAGAGAACAGGACGTTCTCTTTTTTTTGTTGCCATTTTGCTGATTTTTAATTAGTTTCACAAAGTAACTAAATATGGCGCTGAGAAAGCTACCGAAGGTTTAGTTCAACATATTCTACGTCTAAAAAAGAAAAAAATCCCAATCTCTTAGGATTTTCTTTTATTTTGATTTTTAAATTTTTCTTTCAAATCAATAATTTCACTTTCAATATTATTGAGTTCATTTTTATTTAGAGTTGAGAATAAATATAGAACATCAATCTCAAAAAAATTACAGATTTTAACAATATTTTCTAGTGTAGGATTGGTTTCTGCTCTTTCAATTCTTCCTATATGATTGCTTGATAAATTAAGTTCATTTCCCAGTTGCAATTGTGACATTCCTTTTCTTAATCTATACAATTGTAAAAGCTTTCCGATTTGATTTTTTAATTCCTCAAGTACTAATTTATTCATTTAGTAAATTTTGGACTTTCTAAAGTTTTTCAACAACACATATATGTTGTGTATTTATTTTTTTTGTTTATATTTGTAAAAATTACAGTGAATATGTAATTTTGCGATAGTACAAAAAAATATAGAAGCTATTGCTTAGATTCTCGACTGGAAAACTGGCACTTTTCAAAAAGCAACGAGTTGATAAGTAAACGTGCCCACGACCTTGGCGTGGGCTCGCTTATCGTTGCTTGGTATGCCAGTACCACCAGTCGGTAAGTTGAGTTCCACGCCTTTTCTATTGGGCAAAATGTAGTGAGTATGTGTGTTGAATAGTACAAAAGAATTCATCTTCATGATCGAAGCAGTTCCTTCCAGCTAAAACACACTGCTTATGAAAAGAACAGACTCTTTGCCTCGGATACTGAAAGATGCTCAGCTCTATGAACTGCTGAAAAAAGGCGACCCAAACTCTTTAGAACATATTTATTTGCGCTACAAAAGACTTCTTTTCTGGATAGGAAAACAAATAGTGGAGGATGATTTTGTGGTAGAAACGCTTGTTCAGGATGTCTTTCTCAAACTTTGGTTGCAACGTGATTCTATTGAAACACCGAATCATATTTTGGGGTTTTTAAGGTTTGTTTTAAAAAGAGATTGCCTCACTTATTACAGTTCTCCAAGAAATAAATTTACTCGCCTTATTAATTCCTTAGAACGTTACGAGAACTATCAGGATTATCTGGCTGGTTACGACCCTGCTCAAGATAAAGAGCTTCTCCTCCTTCAAGAATCTGAACAGAAAAATTTAGATGAAGTGAAGAAGGTTTTAAATGTTTTGGATTCTAAAAGGAAACACCTCATAGAACTTTGCCTTGAATATGGCTTCCAGTACAAACCTATTGCAGAAGCTATGGGAAGCAGTGTAAAAGACATTAGCAATGAAGTGAACAGAGCCATCAATGACCTTCGGGACATTATTAAAGGTAGTTCTTTTGAACAGCCCAAAGCAAAAGTTTCTGAACATGAAAAGCAACCCAATAAACTCAGCAGTCGACAACTTGAGATTCTGAAAAGAAGGTTTGAGCATAAATCGTCTTTCTCGGTGATTGCTCAAGAGCTCAATTTATCTGAAAAGGATGTTCATCGGGAATTTCTTTTTGCGTATCAATTTCTACAAAGTAAAAAAAACACCACTGAAACACTTCTTTGAAATGGAAAAATCTACAATTACTCTTACCCGAAGAATTCAGTTGCTCCTAGATGTTTCTAGTGAGGAGAAAAAAGCAATATGGGAAAAACTGTATCGCTATCAGAACAGGTGTTATAGAGCAGCTAATTTTATTGTTTCTCATTTGTATGTTCAGGAAATGATGAAGGATTTCTTTTATTTTACAGAAGACATTCAATACAAGTTGGCGGACATCAATAAAGATGAAATGGGAATGTTTAACCGCTCAAAAACCAATACTACAGCACGAATGGTGTTTGATAAATTCAAAGGGGAAATTCCTACTGATATTTTGGGAAGTTTGAATAATACGATTCAATCTGTTTTTTCAAAAGAAAAATCTGACTATTGGCGAGGTGTAAAATCTTTGAGGAATTTTAGAAAAGATATTCCTATTCCTCTTCCTGTTAAATGCATCAGCAAAATGAGATATGAAGAGGAAACGAAAGCATTTTGTTTTAATGTATTTGCCATTCCTGTAAAAACGTATTTGGGAAAAGACTTTACGGATAAGCGTTTGATTATGGAACGCCTTTTAAGAGGGGAAATAAAACTTTGTACCTCACAGATCCAATTGAAAGACAAGAAAATCTATTGGCTTGCTGTATTTGAATTTGAAAAAGAGGAGCATCTTTTAAAACCCGAAATCATTGCTGAAGCTTCTTTGTCTCTGGAACATCCTATTGTAGCTAAAGCCAATAATGTACGCATCAATATTGGCACAAAGGAGGAGTTTCTCTACCGAAGACTTGCTTTACAGGCTAGCCTGAAGAGGATTCAAAATGGTATTGCTTCTGCCCGTTCTGGAAAAGGGGCAAAACGTAAAAAAAAGGCTCTTTACAATAGAGAAAATATAGAAGCTAGGTATGTGAATCATCGACTTCATTTGTACAGCAAACAGCTTATTGATTTTTGTATTGAGCAACAGGCAGGCACGCTGATCCTTAAAAATCAGGAAGACAAGATTGGCATTGCCCAAGAACGGGAATTTGTGCTTCGCAACTGGAGTTACTATGAATTGCAGTCCAAAATAAAATACAAAGCTGAAAAAGCGGGTATTGAATTGATTATAGGATAGCAGCAAGCAGCATAACGAGGGTGCTTGTACACCCGTAAGGTGAGGTCTTGAACGCTCACTAAATACTCTAGCAGTATATACAACGGCGTGGGTCTCTTTTTTTTCTGAAATAGTGATTGTGAGAAGAGGAAAACAGACAAGAAGGATAAGATGTATTTTAAATCCCTAATTACTTTATCTGTGTAAGCTTAAAAATTAAATAACATTGCTTCTTTAGCAAACTAAGTAAAACGCAGTACAGTTTGTGAAAGTTATGTAACAAAACTCTTATTTCAATTGTCTTTAAAGAGACAATTAAAATAATAAAAGATCAAATGTTACATATAGTCCGAATTAAAATTTCATATATTCTCCTCTTATTTCTATTATCAATTTTTAAAATTAATGCACAGAATTTAACCGAAAAACAATTTATTGAAGATTTAGAATTTCTAAAAACCGAATTACCTAAAAGACATAAAAATCTATTTGGGAAAATCTCTGAAAGAAAATTCAACCAAAAAATATTAGAAATTGAGAAAAAAAGGCAATCTCTGAATAATGAAACTTTTGAAATTGAATTATACAAATTGATTAAAAAAATTGGGGATGAACACACAAGAATAGAACCAAAATATAGAAACATTTTTCCAATTTATTTTGATTTTTTTAAAGAAGGTATTTTTGTTGTAAAAACAGATTCTATTCATTCTAAGCTAATGTATAAAAAACTTAATGGAATAGAAACTCACACAATTAAAAGTGTAATCAATGATTACAAAAGAATAATCAAAGATGATAATAAATCTTATTTTGAAATAAATTTTTTAAACTTCATCAATAATCCGAGCATATTAAAAGGCTTAAATATCACCAAATCAAATTCAGAAATCAAATCTATTTTAGACAACCAAGAATTTCCAATTTTAGCAACAAATAAAGAAAATTCTGCACTGACAAAAAACACTCAACTTTTAAGATTTAAACATAAGAATAATTATTGGTATGAACTGATTGAGAATAATAAAACAATGTATTTCAATTATCAAGATTGTGCAGAACAAGATGGAAAGACCTTCGAAATATTTAATAATGAATTATTCAATGCTATAGAGATTCAAAAACCTGAAAAACTTATAATTGATTTAAGAAATAATAGCGGTGGAAATTCAGCTATTCTAAAACCTTTTCTCGAAAATTTGAAAACAAACTATCTGAATAAAAAGGGTTCATTATACATTTTGATTGGTAAGAAAACATTTTCTTCCGCTTTAATGAATGCGATTGATTTGAAAAGAGATTACAACTCAATTCTTATTGGTGAACCAACAAGTGGAAATGTAAATCATTATGGAGAAACTAGAGGCTTTTATCTTCCAAATTCAAAAATAATTATTGGCTATTCAACCAAATATTGGGAAAATTGGAAAGGTTATTCTGGTTCACTCAAACCAGATATTCAAATAGATTATTCAATTGAAAACTTCAAAAATAATATTGATGAAGCAATTGAATACATAAAACAATTAGAATTTTAGTTTTTGCAACATGTATTTATTTTTTTCTCTTTCAGCGAGTATTACTTTTAATCTATTGATTTCCATTAGCTGTTAAAATACAATTTATATTCAATACAAAAAAGCCCCTTTCATCATTTCCTGTTCTGCTCTTGTAATCCCAATTTCTGTTGCAATGTTTTTCCAATTGCGGACTGCATCTTGAATTTCAGCAATAATAGCATCCATTTCAGAATCGCTTAATCGAAAATAAATCCCTACGCTTTTTGCTAATTCGAGATTCAGAGCATTATCATCCATATAAATATTTAAAGCCAATCCATCTTTCTCAACAGAAGGATTTAGGTCATAAGCAGGCGATAAAATCCAACCATTTTCTGTTAAAATAAAACCGTGATTCCGAAGATGGTCGTCTGTATTTGAAATACAAATATTGAACACAATTCTTCGCCATAATTGATGAAGATTTTCGTTGATATTTACGCCATTATTCATTACAAATTCGGCTATATCGAGATAACTTGCGGTGTGAAATCGTAAATTTTCTTCACTGTTTCCCGTCATTGTCATTGCCGAAGCAAAGTGAATTCTATCATCGCCTTCTCTGTCGAACCTTTTAGTGAAAAAAGTATGGTGTTTTCCTGCTATTTTTTCTATTCTGCATTCGTTCATTTCAATGCCACTTTTCAAAGCTAATTGATATGCTAAAAATTCCCAAGCTCCTTTGTCAATCGTATCATTTTTTGAAGGAAATTTCGCAATCCACAAATCGCCTTTTTCATCTACAATATTGGCTTTGGGTCTTGCTCCTCCCAACGAAGATCCTGGAGCCATAAGAATCGCTAACCATTTTTTTACATCTATATTTTCGTCATCCTCCAAATTTTTCGCAGCGGCTTGAAGCTCTCGAATAGACGACCAAGGCGGTGTAGCATTTTCATGATCGTCATCAAGAAAAGAACCATCTAAAGACGTTTTAAACCTCAAAGCGCCCATTCTTGTTTTGTCGAAGACACCCAAAAGATAATCTATATCGTAAAGAGTTTGTGGCTTCTCTCCAAATTCTCTTGCATGTTGTGCGGCTTTTCTTTTCATTAAAGTGCGCCCCCAAGTATCTGGCATACTGTCTAAAAAAACTCCAAAATTTTCTTTATTGTTTGGAAATTGTGCACCCGAAAAAAACTGAATATCTGGGTCAATCAAACGTTGAGATGCTGTTTTTATCCAATCCTTATCGTATTCAAAACCAAACGCCTTTTTCCCTTTTCCGTAATGTGCAGAAAGAATTCCCATCAATTTCGGGGCTGCCATTCCTTTCCAATCAGCGAAAACGTAAATATCAAATTTTCCTTGCTTCATAATAGTAGATGTTTATTTAAGTAATTCCAAATCCTGCAATTTTCTGCCAAACTCGTCATCAGCAGCTAATTTCAGAAAATCGTTTTGCAATCCCAGAACTCTTAAAACATTAAAATAAGCTCCCAAAGAAACACTTGCATCGCCTTTTTCAATCAAATACAATGTGGAACGAGCAATTCCCGCTCTTTCAGAAACCTGAACAGCAGTGAGCTTTCTACGTTTTCTTGCGAGCTTAATATTTTCCCCCATTTGCCCTAATAGTTGATTGAATTTTGGGAGGATTACCTGTTGTTTCATTACAATAGTGATTGTTATTTCGAACAAAAATACATATTTTGATTGAAATAACAATCATAAAATATATTATTTTTATTCCCTACTCGCCTCATACCCATCTTTAAATCTCAAAAAATTCTTTGCATCTTTGGGGTTTTTCTCTATCCATTTATTCATCAACTCAGTATTATTTTGTAGTTGAAGGTAATCTTCATCTTTATAAATAGATTGACCATCTTTTTTAATTTCATCCAAAATCTCTTGGCGGATTTCGCTTTTTGATTTAATGCTTTCCACATACCATTGCTTGGTAAAAAAGATGTTTCCTGCTGTTATTATAACTGAAAGGAATAATGCTGCAATCATTCCATAAAAGATAATTTTCATAAATTTTGAATTCTTTTCAAGTGCTTTATTTAGATTCAAATAATCTTCAGAGGGTATGATTTCAATGGTTTTAGGAATCCTTTCTATAAATTCATTCCTTTCTTGAGTTTCTTTTTCTAAAGATTCTGATAATTTTAAAATTGTAGCATTAAATCTCCTCATCGTAGATTCTGTTTCTCCTTTTATATTCAATAAATCTTCATACACAAATTCTGTTTTTATTCCTTGTTCAATGTTTCTTTCATTGGTTTCAATGACTTTTTTTAATAGTTCCAAGCCATTGTTTTGATTGTGATCTTGATTACGTTCCTGATTGTACTCTTGGTTTCCTTTTTGTTTTTTTTCTTGATTTTCCATTTTATCTAAATTTTCGTTTTTTCTTTTTTAATAGTTCGTCTTCTGGTGATGAAGTGTAGGTGGGCATTAATAATTCTTTTGCTATATTTTCAAACTGTTTGCTCACAGATGTTGAATCTCTTTTTTCATCTTTATTGATTTGTTCTGTTGCTGTTGAATTGAAAACGATTGTCCTTTCATTATTTTCTTGAAGTTTCTGCTTGATATCTTTAATTTTTAATGTATTGGTGATTTCAGAGAGTTTATATCCTGGTTTGTATTCTCTCTCGGTTTGATGGTTTATATCTTCAAACTTTACTATTCTCATTCCCGAGATTCCTACTTTTTCATTTTGTGAAAGTGTTACCCTATAACCTAGCTTTTTCATATTATTAATCAGTTCTTCAAAGCTTCTTGAAATTCTAAGGGAAGTTGTGAGTGCTTTCAGCATTTGCTTTTTCTTTTCTTTGCCAATTTCAATATCGGTTTTAAGGTTCATTTCTTTGCAAACTTCACGAACGGCTTTCCCAAAGACTTCTCCTATGTTGTGGGCTTTAATGGTATTCTCTCCGTGTATATTTACTCTATTGACAATAAAGTGAATGTGTCTCTGTTTGGTTGAAGAATGAATATCTAAAACCATTTGGTTGTTATTACTCACTCCAATTTTCTTCAAAGCTCTTAATGCCAACTGTGTGAGTTCTTCATTGGATAATTGGTTTCCAATGGATTTTTCTGGAGAAATATATCCTGTCAATGCCCAGTTTTTTACATTTTTATTGCGGTCTGCAACGGTTTTCATTTCTGTAAACTGTTGTTCTGGGTTCTGACTTAATAGATTGTTTTGATATACTCGTTCTGCTGTTCCTTTGTCATTGCCATTATATTCGATGGCGATTTTGGTAATTCGTCTGGTGGTTGCGCTGTTATTCATTTTTGAATTTCAGTTATGTGGGTTTCTGCTTGTTTTGTTTTTCATACAGATATTGGTAAATCAGTGTAGTGACGGTTTCAATTTCATGGAGGATTTGTTTCTTGTTTTCAAATTCGGAAAACGCTCTATGTCTCAATAAATTTTTAATTCTGATGAAATGATTTCCATATTGAAGCAGCACTTCTTCGGTTTTAAATTCATTGATCTTTAATTCTTTTTCAGTAAGAATCATCCTTACATATTTTGATATTTTCAAGTGATATTTTGAGGCTTGCTTTTCTATTTCGTCAAACTCTTTTTCGGTTAATCTTACGGAAATAACTTTTGAAAATTGTTGTGATGTTTTCTTTTTTAAACCTCCTTTTCTGCCGATTTCCTGAAAGTGTTTTTTTCTCTTTTCACCATCGGCTTTCTTTTCATTTTCTTCTAAGGATTTCTTGACAAATTCTTCTAAAAAGTCTTTTTCCATATTGGTGTGCATTTAGTTTTTAATTGAATTTTAGTTGGTTTTTGAAAAAGGTTTTTCAAGACATTTCTGACGATAGGAAGAAATCAAAAATCCCAATTTTGCAATTAGCGGCTACGCTTATTGTAAACTTTGGGTACTTTTTGCACTAACTATCTGCCGATTTTGCGTGTGTTTATTTTATTCAGGTCTTCATATTCTCTGCCTGTATCTCTTTTAAGCATTTCCCAACTCATTAAAAACTCGTTCAGGTCTTTTTGGTTTTTGTATAGAATCCGACAGTCTTCTATGTTTTCTCCTGCACTCTTTATCATTTCGATAGCTCGGTTTCCTGCGTTGTCGTTATCAAAATACAGTTCTACTTTTTGATAATTCTGAATTAAATTTTTGATTTTTGGAATCATCGAAACGGAGTTTAGGATGATGTAATCTGAAGGCTTTTTTTGCAAATCATCTTCTATATTTTTAAAGGAAAGGAAATCGAAAAAACCTTCGAAAATGCGAAGTGATTCTTCTCCATTTTTAATGGTGGAAATATCTTTTTTTCCTAAGCATATCTTAGAGTATTTATTGCGAATTTCGTAACCTCCAGAATCATTTTTGAAGCCTATTCCGAAATAGCTTTTATCGTTTATTTGGTAATGTATCTCTTTTAAGTAGGTGGTCTGATTTTCTACTTTTCGGCTTTTTAAATATTCCAAAAGTGCTGGATGTTGAATGTCTTTAACTTCAATTATTGTATAATTATTTGCTAGAGCTTCTTGCTTTGGATTAGAATTACTTTGATGTTGAAAAGAAGAGAAATTTTGTCTTTCTGCCCATTCCAGAACTTCTTTTATGGAAGCATTTAAATATTTTTTCATAAAGTCAATATTGTTTCCGCCTATTCCTTCGGAATGGAGATACCAAATGTTGTTTCTTTTATTGAGTTTGAAAGAGGCTTGTGTTTCTGTGGAAAAAGGATTGAGGTACCAAGCTTCTTTTTCATTTTGTTTTGTTGGATGGTGTCCTAGTGAAACAAGGACTTCTTCCAACTTTATAGAGTTGAATTGGTTGCAGTTCATTGTGATGTTTTTGTTTTCTTTGTTTTTTTGAATTACTCTTACCTAATTACCTTTTTATTGACTAACAATACTTTAAGGCAAATTTTTACAACTACCTGTTTTTACCTTCTTACCATAAATTTCTAATCAAGGTAACTTTAGGTAACTATTTTTAAAATTAAATTACCTTTATAAATCATTGATGATTAAATTGTTTAAAGATTTAAGGTAACTTGGTAACTTTGGTAGGTTGATTTATTCAGTTTTTCTCTTGATGAGATAACCATAAACTTGAAGTTTGTGATGTTTTATCCTTTGGTATTTCAAACTGGTAAGTGCTTTTCCTATTTTCACGTTATTTAACCGCAATCCTAAAGCGTTATTCATCGCCAACATAATATCAGTTGCTGTGAGAAATTCTTCTGTTTTTTCAGATTTTTCAAAATGAGCGGAAATCAGTTCTTGCTCCATTGAAACTTGTGCATATTTCTCGTTTCGCTTTTCGTTTTCAGCGATATCTGTTGCGGTTAATTCGGGATTGTAATTTTTCCTTTCAAAAGCATTGTGGTATGCTTGAGCCCAGACTTTATCCATTTCAATTTCTTTGGAATATTCAAAATCAAAAGAATACACCTCAAAAATTAACCATCTAATACTTCCTGTTTCATCGGTAAGAAAATCAGTTCGATTGGTAGAACCTACAAACGAGCATATTCTTTCTAAAAATTCAGCTTTTCTTGCATAAGGCAAACGAATATTTGCACTACTTTTTGAGATGAAAGATTTCAAAGTATTAACATCGGATTTAGATAAAACCGCCAATTCATCTAGATTGCAAATCAAATTTTTACAAATGGAAATGATACCATCTTTGTCGATGGAGATATTTTCGGTGTAATAATTCTCTAATTTTGGCGGAATTAAAAATCGTAAAAATGAGGATTTCCCTGAATTTTGATGAGATGCTAAAACCAATGACTGTTTATTGACATAGCCTTTTGTAAGCGAACACAATACCGCTCTTGTTAGCCATTTTTCAAAATGATAATAAAATGCTTCATCATCATTGGTTTTAAGATATTGAGAGAGTTTCTTGATATAATCTATACCATCCCAAGTTTCTAAATTTTCAAAATACTCACGAATTGGATTGTATTGCTGAATCATATGGCTTCTAACCAAAATTTCCAACTTATTCATATTAATTTCAATTCCAGACTGCGCCAACTCAATCAATAAAGAATTGATGTTGAGAACAGTCCAAGTTCCAACCTGCTCTTTCAACTGAATTTCCAACTCCAAAGCAATGGTATTAAAACGAATGTTGTATTTTTCGTCTAAATAATTCATCGCTCTATCGTAAATGGTCTTGGAAGGAGTGTCTGATTGATACAAGAATTTTTGTTCGTTCATAACCTTATCTATTTCGGTTATGATATTTCAGAGCTTCGGATTCTATTTCTAGTAAGGTTTTCTTTTTACCTTTAGAAATCCATTCCAAAAGTTCATCTTCAAAAAAATAGAGTTTTTTACCGTTTTTGTAACACGGAATTTTTCTTTGCCTTACAAGAGTATAAATTGTAGGTTTGGCTTTCCCTATTATCTTACATACATCTTCAATTCCAATAGGAATGCGTTTTTCTTTCGGTTCAGAAATTTTCGCATTCTGAACCATAGATTTAATTTCGGCAATTTCGTTCGTTAAGTGAGCAACTGCTTTTGGCAGGTTTTCAAAAGAAATTTCATTTACGTCCATAATTATCGTTTATGATTGTTATGGTGCAATGATAATTTATGTTATACGTATGTTTTTTGTATGATAAAGAATGTTTAAATCATACTAATAACATAAATAGTTTTCTGCTCAATATTAATTGTATTTTCCTTTACTAAAGGCGGTTATCTTCAATTTTTATTAATCCTTCCTCTTTTCTCGAAGAGAGTAATTTTTCTATTGTTGATTCTTCCATTTCTTTAAAACTTTCAGAAAAAACAATTTTCAAAAATTTAGCGACATCTTTTCTCTGATTGTTTCCTCTATAATGGTGCCACACATTCCATCCGAAATGCATTAGATCAATCGTTTTAAGAGTATTCACTCTTATTGGGGTAACAGTATCAATCTTACTATCTTTCAAAAATTCTATTAAATAAATGCTAAATCTATTGATTTCTTCATCCGAAGAGTATGGTGCAAATTTTTCTTTAGTGTATTGAACAATAAAACCCAGCTTTTCCTGGACGATTTTTTCACTTTCAGATTTTGCCTTAATTCTTATTTTTTCAATATCAGATATTTCAATAGGTTCTTCATTTTCCAATATTGTTTCGGATATTTTTTTTTCAACTTCAAAAGTTGGTTCTTCTTCGTTAATATTTGGGAAACTTTGCATGTGTTTTTCATTCAATTCAAAATTCTCCGTAGAATTAACTATTTGGATATTCTTTGAATCGTCTTCTTGTTCTTCAACTAATTTGGATTTTGAATTGTTTAAAAAACGTTTTACTATCCAATTTACTATTGGATCAAGAAATAAAATTACAAATACGAATATTAATACACCCAAACCAATACCACCCCAGAAAAACAAATTAATTGTAAATTCATCTGCTCCATTTCTAATAGAATATTCTCTAGCAGCATTACCTATGAATATGCAAGCTAGAAAAACTGACAACCAAATAGCGATATATTCAAAGTACTTTATTTTCATTCAGATTGATTTTTTAAAGATTTTAATTGTATCGCTTCCGCCGCTTTATTTTTCTTTTCATCAATCACTTTTGCATAGACTTGTGTGGTTTTCACATTGGTATGTCCCAACATTTTGCTTACTGTGTAAATATCAGTGCCACTCGAAAGTTGCAACGTAGCAAAAGTATGTCTGAAACAATGAAAAGTGATATTTTTATTGATTCCCGCTTTTGCAACCCAAGTTTTTAATGGACGATTAATCCAAGCAGGATTGGTTAAATTTTCAAAAACCAAATCATTTGGCGATTTTGGTTCTCCACAAATTTCTAAAGCCTGTTGAGAAATAGGCATATATTCTACGCCTTTTGTCTTTTTTTGCGTGAAATTAATTCTTGGCTGTCCGTTATCCATATTTATTTCATTCCACTTCAGTTTTTGAATATCAGAATGTCGCAAACCTGTTAATGCCGAAAAAAGCGCCGCTCGTTTCAAGACATCATTTTCACAAGGCGTTTCAACTAAAGTATTAAGTTCATCAATCGTTAAATATTCTCTTCTTGTTTCCTGGGCAGGAATAGATTTTATTTTTGCAGAAATGTCTGTGGTAAAATAACCATCAATAAAAGCTTGTTTCAATGCCGCTTTGAAAACAGAAAAATAAGTTGATGCACTATTTTGAGATAATTTCCCATTTTTATTTCCACCGCGAGGTGCATTCAAAAGAAAGGTTTTAAAATTCTCACAAAATTTAATATCAATTTTAGAAAAAGGGATTTCAGAACCTTCATAAGAGATTAAAAAGTCAATTGCTCTTTCCCAATTTATCTTAATTGATTCAGAATTATTTTTGTGTCGTCTTTTGATTAATGCTTCAAAATATTTAACAAAATTTTCTTGAGATTTTTCTTTTTGTTCCGATTTAATCAGGTCAATTTCGTTATAAAGCTCAATATTGTCGTATTCTCTTTGTCTTAATTTCCTTACTGAATCTGCATAAAACATTGTTTCTCTATCGTTCTCACTTTTGCAAATAATAATTCCATTATCGTCTCTTTTAGGTTTATAAGAAATTGACTTTTGAGTCGTTTTCGCTGGTCTTTTTTTATCAAAATCTACAGTTGTTACACTTCGGTTGAGATACTCACGAATTCTTTGAGGATTTTTTTTGCCTTTTATCATCACAGGATAACTCTCCAAATAGATGTACCATTCTTTTCGGAATTCTGCTTTTCTCAACCTTACGGTGACTTTAGTTTTTAAAAGTTCTTTCATTGTCCTGCGAAAATTTTGTCAATAAGATTTTTTGGCGCATACACAAAACTACCTACTTTTTTAGTTGGTATTTTGTTCTTCTTAATTACAAGATAAATAGTACTTGGATCTGCACGAAATTTTGTACTTATCTCTGAAATCGTGTAGCAATTGCCAATTTCAAATTTTGGTTTTTCTGCTTTCTTCTTTTCAATAGGCATTTCTATTGTAGAGAATAAGTTCTCTAAATCTGCTCGTTTTACTCGAGTTAATCTTATCCCAAGATTAGCACCACCAATCAATCCTTTTTTTATCATTCTATGAATGGTATCTTTTGAAATTCCATACATTACAGTTGCTTCAGAAACAGAAATAAATTCTCGAGTTTGAACTTCCGCAATTTTATTAGAATATTTTTGTAACAGATTTTCTTTTTCTTTTTGTTGCTTTTCTAATTTTTTACGTTCCTTTCCTGCTTTATTCGCACAAGAAACACCACAAAAACGTGTCGTAACTGTCTTTGCTTCAAAGGGTTTTGAGCATTGCTCACATACTCTTGGTATTTTTAATTTACTAAATCCCATTCTGAAATAACATCGGGTACATTGTCTCCTTTTTATGCTTTTTTAATTATTTTAGCGCATAAGACGCACATTATATCCAAATAGAGCGCGGTACAAATATGATACAAAAATATGACAAAAAACGATTAAAAACAAGTATTTTCAAAAAACATTAAAAATAAAAAAATCGCTGTAAATAGTACATTTACAGCGATTTAATTATTTATTTTAATTGATATTAATCAGTCTTTACTTGACTTCTTCGAAGTCTGCATCTTGTACATCATCTGCACCAGCGTTTGCATGACTTTGTTGTTGTCCAGCGTTTGGATCCGCTTGTTGACCTTGAGCATACATTTCTTCTGAAGCAGCCATCCACGCAGCATCTAAAGCTTCAGTTTTTGTTTTTGTAGCTTCTAAATCTTTAGCATCAAAAGCTGTTTTCAATTCAGCTGCTGCAGATTCTACTGCTGCTTTTTTGTCCGCGGAAAGTTTATCTCCAAATTCTTTCAATTGTTTTTCAGTTTGGAAAATCAATCCATCTGCTTTGTTGAAAACTTCAACTTCTTCTTTTTTCTTAGCATCGGCAGAAGCATTTTCTTCAGCTTCACGCTTCATTCTTTCGATTTCGTCTTCAGAAAGTCCAGAAGATGCTTGAATTTTGATAGATTGTTCTTTTCCTGTTCCTTTATCTTTTGCAGAAACACTCAAAATACCGTTTGCATCGATATCGAAAGTTACTTCAATTTGAGGAACGCCTCTTGGTGCTGGTGGAATATCTGTAAGATCGAATTTACCGATTTCTTTGTTATCGTTGAACATGGGCCTTTCACCTTGTCCTACTCTGATGCTTACTGCAGGCTGATTGTCAGACGCTGTAGAGAAAACTTCAGATTTTTTAGTTGGGATGGTAGTATTCGCATCAATTAATTTTGTGAATACAGAACCCATGGTTTCGATACCTAAAGAAAGTGGCGTTACGTCTAATAACAATACATCTTTAACATCACCTGTTAAAACTCCACCTTGGATCGCAGCACCAATAGCTACCACTTCGTCCGGATTCACCCCTTTTGAAGGCTTTTTACCGAAGAATTTCTCAACTTCTTCTTGGATGATTGGGATACGTGTAGAACCACCCACCAAGATAACCTCATCGATATCAGAGGCAGAAAGACCTGCATCAGATAACGCTTTTTTACAAGGCTCCATAGATCTTCTTACCAAATCAGCAGCTAATTGCTCGAACTTCGCTTTTGTTAAGGTTTTCACCAAGTGTTTTGGTCCTGTTGCTGTTGCTGTAATATAAGGTAAGTTGATTTCTGTTTGTGAAGTCGCAGATAATTCGATTTTTGCTTTTTCCGCAGCTTCTTTTAGTCTTTGTAGTGCGATTGGATCCGCTTTTAAATCAACACCTTCTTCAGTTTTGAACTCGTCTGCTAACCAATTGATGATTACGTCATCAAAATCATCACCACCTAAGTGTGTGTCACCGTTTGTTGATAATACTTCGAAAACACCATCTCCTAAATCTAGGATTGAGATATCGAAAGTACCACCACCAAGGTCATACACTGCGATTTTTTGATCTTTATGTGCTTTATCAAGACCGTAAGCTAAAGCTGCAGCTGTAGGTTCGTTGATAATTCTTTCTACTTTAAGACCTGCAATTTCTCCAGCTTCTTTCGTCGCTTGTCTTTGTGCATCGTTGAAGTATGCAGGAACTGTAATTACCGCTCTGGTTACTTCTTGACCCAAATAATCCTCAGCAGTTTTCTTCATTTTCTGAAGAATCATTGCAGAAATTTCTTGCGGCGTGTATTCTCTATCGTCGATTTTTACTTTTACAGTATCATTTGGTCCAGATACTACTTTATAAGGTACTCTAGTGATTTCCGAAGCGTCATCTTTAAAGTGCGTTCCGATAAATCTTTTGATAGAGTAAACCGTTTTTGTAGGGTTGGTTACTGCTTGTCTTTTTGCAGGATCACCAACTTTTCTTTCACCATCTTCTGTAAAAGCTACGATAGATGGAGTTGTTCTTTTCCCTTCTGCGTTAGGGATAACTACAGGATCTTTTCCTTCCATTACTGAAACGCAAGAGTTGGTTGTTCCTAAGTCAATTCCGATTATTTTGCTCATATTTTTATTTTTTAAATTTTAAATTATTGATGAGAAATTCTCAATCTTTGTGCCATAGCCGATTGATGACAGAAATTGAGGTTTTCAATGACAAATTGTCAGTTTTGATTGTTGTTTATTTTGAAATATGATTAAAAAGGACAGGCTTTTCTAAAATGCTTATTATTAAATTCGGTTTAAAATTAAAGCTTGTCATTAAAAGTAGTAAGAGATTTTGAATCAAATTTTTTCTTATATTAAACAAAGGCTAAATAACGATATCCTTTTACCAGCAAGCAATAATTTAATATTATAAATATTTAAAAATTATTTTTATTAAACGTAAATTTGAAACATATCAAATCCAAATATGGCGCAGCAATTCAATCCTAGAGATATAACATGGTTAGGTTTTAATGCCAGAGTTTTACAAGAAGCAAAAGACGCGACAGTGCCTTTGCCTCTCAGAATTCGTTTTTTAGGAATCTTTTCCAACAATCTTGATGAGTTTTTTCGAGTTAGGGTAGCGGGTCTGAAAAGAGCTATGGATTTTAAAACAAAAGTCATTCAAGAATCTTTTTACGAAGCACCTTCCAAAATTCTTCAAAAAATTAACAAAATAGTAATCGACCAGCAGTCGGATTTCGAGAAAACATGGCGAGAAGTCCAAAAAGAAATGGCCAAACAAAATGTTTTTATTAAAGACAGTAAAAGCTTGTCGGCAGCCCAAAAAGATTTTGTGGTAAAATATTTTGATGAAGAAATAGAAAGTAATATGATCCCAATTTTGCTGCACGAAAATGTCCCCATGCCCTATATGCGAGACAAAAGCTTGTATATTGGTGTTGCAATGCGACGAAAAGAATGGCAGTACGAAAGCAAATTTGCAATCATAGAAGTGCCCACAACGACCAATAGCCGATTCGTAATTCTTCCAACTGAGAACAAATCAGAGAAAAATGTTATGCTTTTGGAAGACGTTATTATCTATAATCTGCCTCATATTTTTTCATATTTTGGTTATGATGATTTTGAAGCAAATTGTTTTAAAGTAACGAAAGATGCGGAATTCGACTTGGATAACGACATCAAAACAACTTTGGCAGACAAAATCGAAAAAGGTATTAAAAGCCGAAGAAAAGGTAAGCCGACACGTTTTGTTTTTGATAAAGAAATGGACAAAGCGCTTCTGGAATTTTTGATTCGAAAACTCAATTTATCAAAAAAAGACAGCATTATTCCGGGGCAAAAGATTCATAACTTCAGACATTTTATGGATTTTCCAGATGTTTTTAAAGCTTACGAAAAGCCAGTTGAAAGAACGTCTTTTACCCATCAGGCTTTCGATAATAAAGAAAGAGTTACAGATGTTATTATCAAAAAAGACATCTTGTTGACCTTTCCGTATCATACATATACGCCAGTTATCGACTTGTTGCGCGAGTCAGCAATGGATCCCGATGTCAAATCCATTCAGTTGACTGCCTATCGTTTGGCGAGCAATTCCAAAATTATAAATGCTTTGGTTAATGCCGCGCGTAACGGAAAAGATGTAACAGTAATGTTGGAGCTGCGCGCACGTTTTGATGAAGAAGCCAATCTCCAATGGAAAGAAAGGTTGGAGCTAGAAGGCGTGAAAGTTTTGGTGGGAATCCCCAATAAAAAGATCCACGCCAAATTGTGCGTCATCAAAAAACGGGTCAACAATAAAACCATTCAGTATGGATTCGTCAGTACTGGAAATTTTAATGAGAAAACAGCAAAAATCTATGGTGACAGCATGTTGATGACAGCTAATCGATCCATAATGGCCGATATCAATAAGGTTTTCAGCGTTCTTAATAAGCCCAAAGCTGATCCAACTGCAATTCTGAAAAGTTGCAAAACTTTATTGGTGTGTCCACAGTTTATGCGGGACAAAATTATTTGGCACATCGACCGCGAGATTGAAGAGGCGAAAGCTGGACGCAAAGCGGAGATAATAATTAAAGTCAATTCTTTGAGTGATAAAATTTTGATTACCAAAATATACCAAGCTGCCGAAGTTGGCGTGGATATGAAAATGATTGTTCGAGGGATTTATTGCGCAGTCAATCAAAAAGGTTTTAAAAAGAAAATCTATGCCATAAGCATTGTTGACGAATATCTGGAACACGCCAGAATTATGTATTTTTATAATAAAGGTAAGAACGATTTTTATCTTTCTTCCGCCGATTGGATGTCACGGAACTTGGATTATCGCATCGAAGCAGCAACGCCAATTTTGCAAAATGACCTTAAAAAACAACTCAAGCATATGTTAGAAATTCAGTTAGCAGATAATGTTAAAGCCAGAGTTCTTGACAAAAATATTAGAAATGAATATGTTAAAGGTGACGAGAAAAAATTAATTCGGTCCCAAATAGAAATTTACCATTATCTAAAAAATCTTTAGATTTAAATTATGAAAATTGCAGCTATCGATATAGGCAGTAATGCCGCACGTCTTCTAATAAATGATGTACAAGAAGTCAATGGCAAAGCCACATTTACAAAGCTCAATCTTTTGAGAATACCGCTTCGTCTGGGGATGGATGTTTTCAACCTTGGAGAGATTGGCCCGCAGCGTAAAGAGATGTTTATTAATTCTATGAAGATTTTTCATCAGTTGATGGAGATTTACCATGTTGAGCATTATCGGGCTTGTGCGACGAGTGCCATGCGCGATGCCAAAAACGGAAATCAACTTATAGAATTGGCAAAAAAAGAAGCCAATATTGATATTGAAATTATTTCTGGTGACGAAGAAGCAACTTTGATTTATGCCAATCACGTTGAAGAAAATCTTGACAAAAAATCCGCTTATCTATACATCGATGTTGGCGGTGGCTCAACCGAATTGACCTTCTACGAAAATGGAAAAATGCTTTATGAAAGATCTTTCAATATTGGGACGATCCGTCTTTTGCAAGGTCTGGTCACAGATGATATGTGGTTCGAAATGAAATCTGAAATTAAACGTAACATTCTTAGCAAAAACAATGTTGTGGCGATTGGATCTGGCGGTAACATCAATAAAATTTTCTCCTTAAGCAAAACCAAAGATGGTAAAGCAATGGCCGCAAGCGCACTAAAAAAATATTATAAAACCATGAAGGAAATGAGCGTTTTGGAAAGAATGTCATTCTACCAAATTCGTGAAGATCGTGCAGATGTTTTGGTTCCGGCGCTTCAGATTTTTAATAACGTGATGCAGTGGGCAGATATACATCAGATTTTTGTTCCGAAAATCTCTGTTGCAGATGGTCTTGTCAAAAATATTTATACCAATCTTAAAACCAAATAAAGATTCTATTCTGCAAAAAATCGATTGTTTTTTTTCTAAAAATAAACACAAAGACATTCTTAAATGTTCAGATTTTTACAAATTTCATTCTTATCGTATGTTAATGTTAAGCCTAAAAAAGCATCGTAATTTTGTCAAAAATAATTGAATATGGAATTAGGAATAGGAATGTTTGGAGATTTGTCAATAGACTCCAAAACCGGAAAATATAGAAATGCTAGCGACAAACTAAACGAAATTCTTGAGCAAGTTGTACTTATGGATCAAACGGGAATAGATGTTTTTGCCATGGGAGAACATCACCGCGCAGACTATGCCGTTTCTTCTCCAGAAATACTTTTGGCAGCAGCTTCTAGCGTGACTAAGACTATTAAATTGGCAAGTGGCGTAACGGTTTTAAGCTCATCAGAGCCTGTTAAAGTTTATGAAGATTTTGCCACATTAGACTTGCTATCAAAGGGTCGAGCCGAAATTGTTGTGGGGCGCGGTAGCTTCATTGAGTCTTTCCCGCTTTATGGTTATGACTTGTCTAATTATAATCAGCTTTTCGAGGAAAAATTAGATTTACTTTTAAAAATAAATGCAGAGGAAAATGTGACTTGGACAGGACAACTTCGTGCGCCAATGCATAACCAAACAGTGTATCCACGCGCAACTAAGGATGGAAAACTTCCAATTTGGATTGCTGTTGGGGGCACGCCAGAATCGGTATTAAGAGCTGCGAAATTAGGATTGCCTTTAATTGTTGCAATAATTGGTGGAATGCCACTTCAGTTCAAAGCATTAATTGTTTTTTATAAAGAAGAGTATTTGAAAGCTGGACATCCAGAATCTGAAATGCAAATTGCCATACATTCTCATACTTTTGTGAGTGATAATCCGCAAGTGATTGAAAATTATTTTGAAACCTATAAATCACAAATGGATAGAATAGGGGCAAGTCGCGGTTGGGCACCTTATACCAAAATGCAATACGATGGTGGACGAAGCAAAGATGGCGCATTGTTTATCGGAAATGCTGAAGAGGTTGCTGAAAAAATTAACCGAATGAAAGAAGTTTTTGGATTAACAAGATTTCTTGGGCACATGGATATTGGCGATCCGTCGCATGATATTATGATGAAATCGATAGAGCTTTTCGGTACAAAAGTAGCAGAGCAAGTAAAATAACAAAATCGCCTTTCAAAATTTTTTGAAAGGCGATTTTTTTAAGCATTACTATCTGGATTATCCGTCTTTGGCGGATCTTCTTTTTTGATGATTTTTACCGTTTTAGTTTCCGTGGCTTTGGTTGCTTCTGTATCTTCTCCTTTTAAATAAGATGGCAAATTAAGTCCAGCCATATTGAATAAATCATTCAAAGGTGGAACGCTTTTCATCATCCCGGAAACGAAATTTGCTGTTGAAGTTGTTCCTTCAGGATTGTTGCCGCCATCCCAAACGGTAACTTTATCAATCTTAATATTTTTAACTGCTTCCACTTGGGTTTTCACCAATTCCGGAAGTTTCTCAATCAACAATAATTGGAAGGCGCTATTAGTGTCGCCACCAGCAGCTTTCACTACTTGGTCATAACCTTCGGCTTGTTTCGTTAGAATTTCGTACAAACCTTTTGCCTCGGCTTCCATTTTTGCGAAAATCGCGTCTGCTTCACCTTTGGCTTGTAATCTAATTTTTTCGGCTTGCGCTTGTGCGTCGATTATGGCTTTTTGTTTCGCAATTTCCGCAGGAACAACGATATTAGCTTGTTGTGTTGATCTTTCTCTTTCCGCACGGGCAGTTTCTGCTTTTTGTTCTGCTAAATAGGATTCCTCCAAAGCTCTTGCGGCTTGTACTTTTTCTGCGGCCATGGCTATTTTCAAAGCTTCTGCTTCTTTTTCGCGGCGTTCAGCATCCGAGTTGGCGATGGTGATTTTTGCTTCGTTTTCCCCTTTTACGGCTAATGAGTTGGCTTCGGAAGTCGCGATACGTGCATCTCTTTCTGCTTCTGCTTTTCCAATGGCTTCATCTTTTCCAGCAGACGCAATGCTGACTTCTCTGTCTTTTTGGGTGATGGCAATCTTTACATCGCGATCTCTTTGTGTTTCCGCAATTTGGGTGTCTTTTTCTCTGTCGGCAATTGCTTTTCCTGTTTCCCCAATTTTTTCTTGTTCGGCAACAGAAATTTTAGCTTCGTTGATGGCTTTTGCTGCAGCTTCTTTTCCTAAAGCTTCAATATATCCAGATTCATCTTTGATGTCGGTAACGTTTACGTTGATGAGTTTTAAACCGATTTTCTTTAATTCTGTATCCACATTTTTAGAAATATTATCCAAAAATTTGTCACGATCCGAGTTGATTTCTTCAATTGTCATCGTCGCAATAACCAAACGTAATTGTCCGAACAAGATGTCTTTTGATAATTCTTGAATTTGCTCAGGATGAAGTCCTAACAATCTTTCTGCGGCATTTCCCATAGAATCAGGCTCTGTAGAAATAGCAATCGTGAATCGACATGGGACATCGACACGAATATTTTGACGGGAAAGTGCATTGGTCAAATTGGCTTCAATAGAAATTGGTTTTAAATCTAAATATGCAAAATCCTGAATAACTGGCCATACAAATGCGCCACCACCATGAATACATTTGGCTGAGCTTCCGCCGGTTTTTCCATAGATTACTAAAATTTTGTCCGATGGACATCGTTTGTAGCGCGAGATAAGCGCCATAAAAGTTACGAACAGTACAAAGACTGCCACGAGAATCAAGATGAAAGTCCCGTTAATTCCTTCAATCATAGTTTATGTTATTTATATTTTTTCGACAATTAAAATGTTGTTTTCGTGGCGAATAACGCGTACCATATTTCCTGACGAAATTGTTTCGTTTTCCGTCATAGCTTGTAGTTCGCGTTGGCTGCCTTTATAAGAGATTAAAACTTTTCCATATCCAGTTTTATCTTTAGGAATTGTTAGATAGACTTCCGCATTTTTACCAATTAAGGCTTCATAATTAAAGGTATTATCTTCGGAGAGTTTTAAAATTTGTTTAATCATTACAAAGTATAATAAGACAAAACCAAGCCCAATAAGTGTCGCGATAACGATGAGAAATGTTGGACTTTTGATAGTGTTAAACAAGGCGACGCCTGCCCAGCCAAAACCTAAAAGAAAGTTGATAAGGTTTCGGAAAGAAAATAATTGAAATGGCGCTGCGTCATGATCGAGGTTGCCATCGAAATCAGCATTAATTCCGTCAGAGAAATCACTTCCAAATATAGTTAGCAAAGTTTGGACTATAAAAATGACGCTTGCCACAATAGCGACCCACCAAAAAGCTTGTTCTAGCGGCGCTAATTCTTGAATGAAATTGAACATAGTTGTGTTTAGAATATTTTTAAAAATACTAAAAAATATACATATCTGAAAGGTTTTTCAAAGCTTTTAATTGATTTTTTAAACATTCATCATGTTTGAAATTAAATCTTAATTAATGGTTTAATTTTTAAATAACGACAACGAAAAAGCACTCCGTTGTGAAGTGCTTTTTTGTTATAATTCTTTTCGTAAACGAGCAACTGGAATGTTGAGTTGTTCGCGGTATTTTGCTATTGTACGTCGTGCGATATTGTAGCCTTTTTCTTTAAGAAGCCCAACTAAAGCATCGTCGGTAAGAGGTTTTCGTTTGTCCTCGTTGTCGACAATATCTTGGAGATGATTTTTGATTTCTTTAGTAGAAACTTCTTCGCCATCATCGTTTGTCAAGCTGTCAGAGAAAAGGTTTTTAAGATAAATAATCCCATTCGGCGTGTCTGCATATTTGCTTTTTACAACTCTTGAAATGGTTGAAATGTCGAAGCCTGTAATGTCTGCAACGTCTTTCAGAATCATAGGTTTGATACTTTTTTCGTCACCAGTTATGAAATATTCTTTCTGAAGTTTTACAATTGCAGTTATGGTTTGCAAAAGTGTATTTTGGCGTTGGTTAATTGCGTCAATATACCATTTTGCAGCATCTAATTTTTGCTTGATAAACAAAGCTGCCTGCTTGTGTTCTGCAGAATTTTTATCGTGAGAATAGGTTGTTAAAATTTCTTTATATTCTTCCGATACACGCAGGGTAGGTGCGTTTTTGCTATTCAAAGATGGGGTCACCTCATTGTCTTTAACCTGAATAACAAAATCTGGAATAATTTCTTGATTAATAGTAATTGTCTGCGTATCGAAGTTACCACCCACGCGAGGCGAAAGCTTAGAGATAATGTCTAAGGCATCTTTAAGATCTTCTTCTTCGATATCGTATTTTTGGATGATTTTATTATAGTGCTTGTTGCTTAGCGCATCGAATTGGTTTCTTAAAATATTTGCTGCCAAAGAAACGGCAGGATCTGCTGTGACTTTTTTTTCGATTTGTAATAAAAGACATTCGCGCAAATCTCGGGCACCAACGCCTGCTGGATCAAGTTTTTGCACGTAGTTTTCTAAAATCTCTTGCGTTTTTTCTGTCGTAGTGTAAATACCTTGAGAAAAAGCTAAGTCATCCACAATGGATTTTATTTCACGGCGTAGATAGCCGTCATTGTCCAAATTTCCGATAAGGTATTCTGCGATATTTAGATCGTCACCGTCAATTTTGGCTAGTCTAATTTGTTCTAATAAATAGTCATAAAGGCTTTGGCCTTCTGTTAATAAGGATTGGTTGTCGAACTCATCATCATCTTGAGAATAGTTGCTGGATGCCGTTTTATAACTTGGTTCGTCGTCGTAAATGTAGTCGTTGACGTCGAAATCTGTTTCGATGCTTTCGTTACCTTCGTCTTCAAAATCGCTTTCGTTGGAATCCGCGTAATCGTCTTCTGAGTCGTTGTCCGAAGCTTTTTCTAAGGCGGGATTTTCTTCGAGCTCGCGTTCTAATTCTTCCTCAAATTCTAATGTATGAAGCTGAATCAATTTCATCAATTGAATTTGTTGAGGGGCTAGTTTTTGACCTAACTTAAGTTGTAAATTTTGTTTCAGCATATTTTTTTGTTTCAGACGAAATAATACATCTGTGCTACGAATTTACAATTTTTTTTAATATAGCATAGGCTTTTGCATGATTTTTGCTATTAGTTTAAATAACAAAAAAACCTTCAATATTGAAGGCTTTTTTTGTTAGGAGCTAGACTCTGTCGTTTATTTTTTCGTAATACCTAAAGTTTCAGGAAATCTTTGTGCTGTAAAATCTCTTGATATTGCGGCTTTTTCGAATTTTAATTTTCCTGATAAAGTTTCAAGAACAACACCATCTTCGTTAATACTGAAAATAGTCCCGTGCATTCCTGAAGTAGTCACTACTTTTGCGCCAGGTTTTAGCGCTTCTTGGAATGTTTTTTCTTGTTTTTGTTTACGCATTTGCGGACGGATCATTAAGAAATAGAATCCTACAAACATTAATCCCATCATAATTAAAGTTGGGGTCATCGATTGTTGTCCTCCTGCTGCTTGCAAAAATATTGTCATGTTCATTGTTTGTTATTTTAGTTGGTGATTTCGGCTGTGAAACCAATTCTGATAGGTGCTTTTTCTACGTTTGCATAGATGTCAGCAGCTTTTGCTACATTTCCATCAAAGCTTGATGAATCGAATTTAAGTGTTATTTTTCCTGATTTTCCTGGAAGGATTGGCTCTTTTGTGTAATCTGGAGCTGTACAACCACAACCTGGTTTAACACTAGAGATGATTAATGGATTAGTCCCTGTATTGGTAATTTCGTAAATGTGCTCTACGATATCCCCTTTTTTAATTTTCCCAAAAGAAAAATCAGATTCTTTTAACGCGACAGTAGTCAAAGGGTTTTTCTTAGCTTCTTCTAGCATTGCATCTTCTTCGGTAGCGTGGTCATGTCCTGCATGCTCATCTACTACAGCGTCCATAGCTTGGTTTTCTACAACTGCTGAACTATTGTCTGCTACGAGTGTAGTGTCGTCTTTTTTCTTACATGCCACAATGCTGATTGCCATGGCTGCGATTGCTAAATACTTGAATGATTTTTTCATAATATTTTAGTATGAGATTATGCTCTATTGTTGTCTTTGCTGTATTTATCCAAAATACCGTTGATAAAGATATTCGATTTTTCGCTAGCATAGACTTTAGAAATATCGATATATTCATTAATAATAACTTTGGAAGGTGTTTGTGGGAAATAGTCCATTTCTGTAATTGCAGCGACTAAAATGATTTTGTCCATCAGTGAGATACGTTCCAGCTCCCAGTTTACCAATCTTTCTTCAAGTTTTTTCTCTGCATCTTCCCAGTTGTTAAGACTTTGGCGCAAAAGTTTTTTTGCAAATTCTTCGTCTTCTTCATCTTTTATCGCTTTAACTAAAGTATGGCTGGGAACATCTTCTTTAAGGAATCCAATGGTTTTCTGGATCATCGAGTTAGAGATGTGATAATCATCTGCCCAACTCATTTCAAATTCTTCGAATTTTTCATGTAAGTCGTTGTTTTCTGCGATGTATCTTAGAAAAAGCTTTCCGATAAATTTTTGATCTTCTTCAAAAGAAATTTCTTGGCTCGCCATATAGTCTTGATAGCGTTTTCCAGCTTTAATTCTTTGAAAGGTTTTGATAAGGATTTCGTCGTTGTAATCCCAGGTTAGTTCCTTGTGTTTTTCTGTGAAACTTCTGCGTTCTTCGTTGTTTTCCAGACTTTCCAAAATTTGGTTACGTACAAATTTCTGGTTTGGATTAATATCGCTATCGATTTTAATAAACTTGTTTTTACCAATTTCAATTTGGTTTTCGGCAACATGTTTTAGCGCAACCAAAAAGTTGAGCTGATAGATGTACAAGTTGTAGATTTTTGACATTTCTGTCACAAGATTTTTTTCTACGAGATCTTGTTTTATCGGGTTTTGGTAGTAAGAATAGAGATTTTCTATTACTTTTTCACGGATTTGTCGTCTTCCAAGCATTTTCAAAGAACTTTTATGGCGGCAAAGATACGCATTTTAATTTTTCTGGAAAGCTGACTTTTGTACGAGCAACTATTAGATTTAAAATTTATTCTTATCGGATTCTATTTGTCGAAGTTGTTCTAAAGTTTTGCTAAGCCTTTTTAATAAAATACCATAGAAAACGCGATAGTAAATGATGATGAGGAGAATGCTTAACAATAAAGCGGTAATAACCCCGGTAATAAATCCTATTTTGGTGGTGTTGTTGAGGTGAATGCTTTGTTCTCCCATGACAATGCTGATGTAAACGCTGAACGATATAATGTATAAAACCAAAAGCAGAATATTGATGCCGATAAAAGCATTGACTTTTTTCTTGAAACTGAGGATTCTAAGGATGAATTGTTTTAAATTATCTTCAATGCTTATTTTTCTGAAGCTGTTATAAAATAAATAGACAAAAATCCCTGTTAAGCT